>JAFOMV010000099.1 GCA_017418765.1 Ruminococcus sp.
AACATGAACGAAATGAAAAAAATATGGCTTTCCGAGGAGAAAGCCGCTCACATACAAGGTTGGGATTTATCAAGGCTTGACGGCCGCTTCAACAGCAGTGACGGTGACCTTGACTGGGACTACAGACAACTCATACTTGACCGTATAAAGCCTGATATGCGTCTTCTGGATATCGACACAGGCGGAGGAGAATTTCTTCTCTCGCTGGGACATCCATGCGCTCTCACCTCAGCGACTGAGGGATATCCGCCTAATGTTGAGCTTTGCCGTGAGAAGCTGATACCGTTGGGTATAGATTTCCATGAGTGGCGGATGGGAATGTCTCTGCCTTTTGCTGATGAAAGCTTCGGTATGGTCATCAACAGACACGGAAGCTATGACATTCCGGAGATATGGCGTGTACTAAAAAACGGCGGTATCTTCATAACACAGCAGGTAGGCGGAGACAATGACCGTGAGCTTGCACAGCTGCTTTGTCCTGGCAAAAAGCCGTTGTATGAAGGACACTACCTTGATTCGGAATTGTTGAAATTCCGTGATCATGGCTTCACTGTGACCGACAGCGGAGAGTGTTACCGTCCCATTGAGTTTTATGATACGGGAGCGCTTGTGTGGTTCGCAAAAGTGATACCCTGGGAATTCCCTGATTTTTCAGTTGAATCTTGCTTTGACCGCCTATGCGGTGTACAGAGGATAATCGAAAAAAACGGCAAGATATCGGGTAGGATCCACCGCATTATGATAATCGCTGTAAAATAAAACAAGATATTACAGCAATTCAAGTGTTTATTGTTTAAAAACAAAAAGTTGATTCTCCTTTTTTCCTAATTCTAATAATTTTGCCCCCTGATATGGCACTTTTACAGTGTGCTCAATAACAGGGGGCTTGATCATATCTTTCTGAAATAAACTATGAACGATTACTTTAACCGATCACTTTTCCGTGCAAAACTCTACTTTTTCGCCGTTCAGTATCATATTTGTGGTGCGGACAGCGCACATCTTTCCGCACATAGAGCAAGTATGACGGTCAGCAGGAGGTGTGCTCTCAAAATATTCCCTTGCCTTTTCTCCGTCAACAGCTATCTCGAACATCTTATCCCAGTCAACTTCATGACGAGCCTCAGCCATAGCGTTGTCACGTTCTCTTGCATGAGGTACACCCTTAGCGATATCGGCAGCGTGTGCGGCGATACGGCTTGCGATAATGCCTTCCTTGACATCGTTTACATCAGGAAGTCTCAGGTGCTCGGCTGGTGTTACATAGCAGAGGAAGTCCGCACCGCTTGCAGCAGCGATAGCTCCGCCGATAGCAGAAGTGATATGATCGTAGCCCGGGAAAATATCGGTAACAAGCGGTCCGAGAACGTAGAAAGGAGCGTTGTGACAGATACGCTTCTGAAGCTTCATGTTCGCCTCTATCTCGTTCATAGCCATATGTCCGGGACCCTCAACCATTACCTGTACATCCTTAGCCCATGCACGTTCTGTCAGTGCGCCAAGCTCGATAAGTTCTGATATCTGACCTGCGTCTGTAGCATCGTAGATACATCCGGGACGGAGTGCGTCGCCGAGACTGATAGTGCAGTCGAACTCACGGAGGATGTCGAGAACTTCGTCATAATGCTCGTAGAACGGGTTCTCGTTGCCTGTCATCATCATCCACGCAAACAGCAGTGAACCGCCACGTGAAACAATGTTCATCTTTCTCTTGTCACGCATGAAAGCTTCAACTGCACGGCGGTTGATACCTGCATGGATAGTCATGAAGTCAACGCCTTCTTCAGCGTGAGCACGCACAACTCTCAGGAAGTCCTCAGCCGTTATTTCAAGCAGGTCCTTCTCAAGATAGCCGATAGCATCATACATGGGAACGGTACCTATCATAGCAGGCGATTTAGCGATGAGTTCCTGTCTGAAAGTATTGGTCTTGCCGTAGTTTGAGAGATCCATGATAGCCTCTGCTCCGAA
>JAFOMV010000100.1 GCA_017418765.1 Ruminococcus sp.
GCAGAGTACAGGCGGCAAAAAGATGGTGACTATGTCTGAGAATGACTCCATACCTTCACTGGAAAACCTTGTGAATGACAAGGCTGCCTGGCTTTATTTCTGCCCCTGGTATATGAATTATCTTACATCCGAGCAGAATAATCCTGTTGATAATCTCAAGGAGATATACAACAGCGAATACTGTATAACTCTTGATGAACTGCCTGATCTTAAGACCTATCCTATAAGCGGTGACAGCAGGCCGGCAGAAACTTCGCCTGCCCCCGTTACATCCGCTGCTGCTTCATCGGTAACAGCAAAAACGATGAAAGGTGATGTCAACCTTGACGGAAAGGTCGATATATCAGATGCCGTGCTCATCATGCAGGCTCTTGCAAACCCGTCAAAATACGGTGAAAAGGGAAGCGATAAGAGCCGCCTTACAGCCGAAGGCAAGGCAAATGCCGATGTTGTCGGCAATGACGGAATAACGAATATGGACGCTCTTGAGATCCAGAGATACACTCTCAGACTCATAAAAGCGTTTGAATAAATCGGCGGGCACTGCCGAAAATATGGGAGGAAAACATTATGAAACACAACAAGATAGTTGCTGCATTTCTTGGTGCAGCAACTGCCGCAACTTCATTGTCAGCAGCTTTGCCTGTAGGTCAGGCGGCTGAGGAGCAGCAGACATTCTGTGCGCCGATCAGTGAAGTTGTAAAGGACTCGGGACTGGATGTCGATTATGCACGTGCGCTCCAGTACTCACTTTATTTCTACGATGCAAATATGTGCGGCGATACTGCCGAGAGAGATTCACGTCTTTCATGGCGAGGCGACTGCCATACCTATGATGCTCACGTTCCTATGATCGAATGGGACGGACTTACCACAAAGACGAGTAAGGGCGGCACTAACCTTTCAGCTTCATTCATGGCAAAATACAAGGATGTTCTCGATCCTGACGGTGACGGTACCATCGACGTTGCAGGCGGCTTCCATGACGCAGGTGACCACGTTGAGTTCGGTATGCCTGAGAACTATTCCGCAGCTACGCTCGGCTGGGAGTATTATGAATACAGGGATGTGTTCAAGAAACTCAAGCAGGATGACCATATGGAAACTATCCTTCGCCACTTCAATGATTACCTTATGAAGTGTACATTCCTCGATGAGAGCGGTACAGTTATCGCTCACTGCTATCAGGTAGGTGACGGTAATATCGACCACGCTATCTGGAACAGCCCTGAGGTAGATACTATGCCCCGTCCTGCATTCTTCCTTACAGCGGACAAGCCTCAGACAGACTATGCTGTTTCTGCCTGTGCTTCACTGGCTATCAACTACCTCAACTTCAAGGATACTGATGAGGAATATGCTGCGAAGTCACTGAAATACGCAAAGGCTCTCTGGAAATTTGCAAATGATAATCCAAAGGAACTTTCCGATAACGGCGACGGCCCCGGTGCTTTCTACGGTTCTTCCAAGTGGGAGGATGACTATTGCTGGGCTGCTGCATGGATGTATCTGGCAACAGGCGATGCAAAGGTATTTGAAGAAGGCGGCAAGGAGAGCGCTTACAGCCTCTTTGACTATTACGCTCCTTCTGGCTGGTGCTACTGCTGGAACGATATGTGGAGCGGTGCTGCTCTTATGTGGGCTATCATCAATCAGGAACACCCTGAGCTTGATATGGTACAGAAGGTAAGAGATGCACAGGGCAAGAATCAGTATGTATTCAAGGATTTCTGGGATGATGACTGCCTCGGCAAGTGCCTCAAGACATGGCAGGCACTGGAAACAAAGGGCGGTTTCGCTTACCTCAACCAGTGGGGAAGCTGCCGTTATAATACAGCTATGCAGCTTATTTGTCTCGTTTATGACAAGCACCACAATGACGGAAAGCCAAGTGAGTGGAGCGAATGGGCAAAGAAGCAGATGGATTACGTTCTTGGTGTAAATGATGTAACATACAAGGAAGAATCAAAATTTGCTGTACTTGCAGGCAAGAACGGCACTCATGGTCCGAGAGCTTTCGTTGTCGGCTATAATGACAATGCTGTAAAGAATCCTCATCACCGTGCTGCTTCAGGTCTGCTTATGGCTGAAGATCCACGTGAGCAGAAGCACATCCTCTGGGGCGCTCTTGCAGGCGGTCCTGACGGTAAGGACGGTCACGATGATGCTACAAAGGACTGGGTAGAAAACGAAGTTACCATCGACTATAACGCTTGTCTCCCCGGTGCATCAGCAGGCCTTTATGCTATATACGGTACACCTGATATGGCTGTAACTCCTAACTTCCCTCCTGAGGATGAAAAGAGAGTTTACGGCGGCGGCGGTGAAGGCGGCGGAAGCGGCTACTGGGTAGAGGCTATCGCTGTTGACAAGCCAGGCAATGACGGCTCGGGTACCACACAGGTATCATTCAAGGTGCTTACAGGCGACAGCAAGCCTTCAAAGAAGACAACTATCCGCTACTTCTTCAATGTAAAGGAATGCGCTAACGGTATCAGCGGCGTAACAAAGGCTGGCGAGCTTTATGACCAGTCTGCAACTGAGGATGGCGAAACAGGCGCAGACGGCGTTCTCACAGGTCCGTTCAAGTATGACAAGATACCTGATACATACTATATCGATATAACATGGGATGGCTATGTTATCGCAAATGCAGGCAAGAAGTATCAGTTTGAATTAGGTATGTACTACGGCGACAAGTGGGATCCTTCAAATGACTGGAGCTACGAAACAATGAAGGTGGGCAAGACAACAGATTTCTTTGCTGTTGACGATCCGCCTGAGGAAAAGAACGAGCATATCTGCGTATATGCTGACGGTGTTCTTGTAGGCGGTACAGAGCCTGACGGAACAGTTCCTGCCAAGGAGGATAAGACTGAGCCTAAGAATGATACAAAGACTACTACATCAACAACAGCTACACTGCCTAAGACAACAGTAGTGCCGACTTCAACAGTTACATCATCTGTAGCAGCCGGAAATGTTCTCTATGGTGACGCTAACTGCGACAAGACAGTAAATATCTCTGATGCAGTAATCATCATGCAGTCACTTGCAAATCCTGCAATGTACAAGCTTACCGAGCAAGGCAAGGCAAATGCTGACTGTGAGAGCGTAGGCAACGGCGTTACAAACAAGGATGCACTTGCTATACAGAAGTATAAGCTTTCACTTATAAAATCACTGCCTGAAACAGCAGTATGATCTGAAAGATATGTATCAAAAGGGACTTTTCTTCGGAAAGGTCCCTTTTTTGTGAATATTTTCCGTATTTATGCCCATTATATGGATGAGGTGATAAATATGAGAAAACATTTGGAAGCGGTATTGACTCTTGGCATGATAATTGCTATAATTATATCAAATGCAGGAAAGTTCATAGACGATGGCATGGCTCTTGAGAAGCTCAGAGGCAGTGTGTTGAGACTGCATATACTTGCCAATTCCGACAGTGACTACGATCAGGAAATGAAGCTGAAAGTACGGGACGCAATTCTGGAAAGCGGCATACTGAGAGGTGCTGCGGATATGGAGGAAGCTGAGCGTATCGCTGAGAGCAGAC
>JAFOMV010000101.1 GCA_017418765.1 Ruminococcus sp.
ACAGCTGAAACAGGCTTATGCCGACTGCGATATATTCGTACTGCCTTCCGTTGTGAAAAGCGAGGCATTCGGTATCGTACAGCTTGAAGCTATGATATACGGCAAGCCTGTTATAAATACTGCACTTCCGTCAGGAGTGCCTTATGTGAGTATTCACGGTGAAACAGGACTGACTGTTGCTCCCGATGACCCGAAGGCACTGGCTAAGGCGATGATACGTCTTGCGTCTGACAGAGATATGCGTGAGAGATCCGGAAATGCCGCTAAAGAACGTGTAATGGAGCATTTCTGTGAAGAAGCCGTTATTCAGCGGCTGTATGATGTTCTGAAAGGAGGAATGGAGATATGAAGGCTCTTATCATAGGTGCGGCAGGTTTTGTGGGAGGTTATCTCATAAAGGAGCTTGCTTCGGCAGGATGGGAAGTCCATGCTACCTGTCTGCCGTCGGAAAAGGCTGAGGGAGAGTGTACCGTTCATACTCTCGATATCCTCGATGGAGACAGCATAAGGGCGATATTTGACGAAATACAGCCTGATATCGTGTATCATCTTGCCGCTCAGAGCTCTGTGGCACTTTCATGGAAAAAACCTCAGCTTACCGCAGAGGTGAATGTCATCGGCACTATAAATGTCCTCGAAGCCGCCCGTGATGCGAAAAAAAGGGATATGCGTCTTGTGCTCATCGGCTCAGGCGAGGAATACGGCTATATCCGTCAGGATGCCTGTCCTCTCAGCGAGGATGAGGTGCTGCGCCCCGGAAATATTTATGCGGCTACCAAAGCCTGTCAGGGTATGCTTGGCGAGATATACGCAAGAGCGTACAAAATGGACATTGTCATGGTCAGGGCTTTCAATCATTCTGGACCTGCACAGGCGGAGATATTCGTTATCTCTGATTTCTGCAAACAGGCAGCCGAAATAGAAAAAGGCATGAGAGAGCCCATTATATCAGTGGGAAATCTGGAAGCTATGCGTGATTTCACCGATGTACGTGACGTTGTGAGAGCTTACCGCCTTCTCGGTGAAAAGGGCAGGAGCGGTCAGGTCTACAATGTGGGACGTGGCAAGGCTGTGAAGATACAGTATATTCTTGATACGATAATAAGCTATGCAGAAACTAATATAACCGTGCACCGTGACGAGAAGCGCATGAGAGCATCGGATATACCCATAATTGAGCCTGATGTAACAAAGATATACGCAGATACAGGCTGGAAAGCAGAGATAACAGTTGAGGATACCATTAAGGATACCCTTGACTACTGGAGAACAAAGATAAAGGAGTGAGCAAAATGTCTGATATCAGACTTACAAATGAAAAAATGCTGACCTTTACGGGCCATGAAAAAATAAGTGCGCTGAAGGCTGCGGAAAAGCTTACGGATTTCGGTGAGAGACAGAATATCGCAAACGAAGCCCTTGCCGCAAATGTCAATGACCTTATCAAGAGAGTGTGTGCCCTTGAGGACAAGGAGATACAGAATAAGGACATCATGAGGAAGATAGCAGGCGAGCTCACTGCTTTCAAGCGTGACCTTGACCGTGTAAGGCTGACATCGAAGCTGAACACATCCTCCATAGAGCGCCTCGACAACGCTATAAAGGCTCTGAATACCGCAGGCGGAGCCGATGTGAACGTAGCTGACGAGACCGCTGAAAAGGCGGAATAAAGCCATTGATACATATATGGCAATATGCTGTAAAAGCATGACAGAAATTTGTGAATTTTTTCGCAAGCCCTTGACAATATACCGATTTTGTTATATGATATAAAGGTATAGACGAGATGTCTGACGGTCATAAAATAGTATAACAAAACCGCTATTCTGACTGGATCCACGGAGATTTGGCCTCAGGCTGTCTCCGTTTTTCTATTTTATATGAAAGAAGGTGTTATCATGGAGAATATGATGGAAGAACTGCAAACCAAAACAGCCTTTACGATCCCTGTTTTAGGCGGTATACCGGTTTCGGAATCTTGTGTTGTGACATGGATAATAATGGGTGTAATAGTTCTGCTGTCCATTATATTTACACGAAAGCTGAAAAAGGTGCCTACAGGTTCACAATGTGTGCTGGAGGGGATTATAGACTGGCTCGATAATTTCTTCACCAATATTCTCGGTCATAAGGGAAAGAAATATCTGCCCTTCCTCGAGACGCTTATTATCTACATAGCTTTTGCAAACCTTATCGGTCTGTTCGGATTCGTACCACCCACAAAGGATATCAATGTGACGGCATCCCTGGCAGGTATCGCTATAATATTTGTACAGGCTGCATTCATAATAGAAAAGGGACCGGTCAAGTGGCTGAAAAGTTTTCTTAACCCCATAAATCTGCTTGACCTTATAACACGTCCTCTGTCACTGTGTATGCGACTTTTCGGTAACGTGCTCGGTGCTTTCGTTGTAATGGAACTCATCAAGGGACTCTGCCCGATTGGCGCCCCCGTTGTCGCAAGTGCATACTTCGATATTTTCGACGGACTTTTACAGGCTTACGTATTCGTATTCCTTACTTCACTTTACCTGGCTGAAGCTATAGAAGATGAAGAACACTAATTTCATGGAGGTATAATAAAATGGGAACAATGGCATTAGGTGCGGCTATCGCCGTTCTTACAGGTGCAGGTGCAGGTGTCGGTATAGGTATCGCAACTGCAAAGGCTACAGAATCTATCGCACGTCAGCCTGAGGCAAAGGGCGATATCAGAACAGCACTCATCCTCGGATGCGCTCTTGCTGAGGCTACCGCTATCTACGGTTTCGTTATCGCACTTCTTATTATAGGTAAGATCAAATAATTACATACACGGAGGTATAATAAAATGGGAACAATGGCATTAGGTGCGGCTATCGCCGTTCTTACAGGTGCAGGCGCAGGTGTCGGTATAGGTATCGCAACTGCAAAGGCTACAGAATCTATCGCACGTCAGCCCGAAGCAAAGGGTGATATCAGAACAGCACTTATTCTCGGATGTGCTCTTGCAGAAGCTACCGCTATCTATGGCTTTGTTATCGCACTCCTTATCATAGGCAAGATAAAATAAGGAGGGCAAATAATGCTTAATTTTGAGTTCTGGAGTATCGTCGAAACAGTTGCTAATATCATCATACTGTTCATACTCCTCAGAATATTCCTTTTCAAACCCATAAATAAGATGAAAAATGAGCGTACACGCACTATTCAGGAGAACCTCGATTCAGCCGAGAAGGCAAGAACAGAAGCCGAGGAACTGAAAGAACAGTACGAGAATACTATCGGTGATGCTAAGGAAGAGGCTAAGAATATCATCATGAAAGCTCATGATGACGCTGAATCCGAAAGAGCTGCTATCATAAAGAAGGCTCATGAAGAGGCAGATCAGAAAGTCGCAGAGGCCGACAAGGAGATCGAAAACGAAAGAAAGAAGGTTCTCCGTCAGGCTCAGTCCGAGATCGCCGATCTTGCTATCGAAGCTGCTTCAAAGATCGTGGGCGCTAATGTTGACGACGAGAAGAACCGCCGTCTTGTTGACGAATTCCTCTCAAATGAGGAGGTTGGCAAATAATGAAGGACTAC
>JAFOMV010000102.1 GCA_017418765.1 Ruminococcus sp.
CATATATATAGTCGTTACCGATGCCATGCATTTTAGTAAACTTCATAATTTTGCTCCCATCGGCGGTGACTCACGGGAGAGAGCAGTAAAAGTACAGACTACAGGCAAAGGGACTGCTAACATCCTTTCCGCCGCTGTACACACTTATTATATATCAAAGTGATATGCATTGTCAAGAGCATATCTACACAGAACGGCACCCGCCACAAACATATAGCGGTTTTCTTTTTTTCCCCCTTCCTTTGTTTTCTTCTCTGCATGAAATGCTGATGCCTACATGAAATAAGACGACTAACACATCATTTTATTTTAAAGCCCTGTGTGACAGGTATCGACAAAAATTCTAATAATAAGCTGAAAAAATCCTTGACAAACCCCTTGCATTGTGTTATAATATCATACAGAGCGTATGTCTGCTCGAACAGGATCATCGATGAAGATTCCGAAATATAGATGTGCGGGCCCTGTGCAACGAGACCCCGTGAACCATGTCAGGCGGGAGACCGAGCAGCATTAAGCGGATCGTTTTGTGTGCCGCAGCAAGCCTGCACATCTATGTTCCGGAATTTTTATTTTAGGAGACTGGCCTATGCTTTTTTTATCTATCATTCTTAACCGTACTAAGAGAGTAATCATCTGTCTCAAACGAGTAATAGTAAAAGCTCTTGCAGCAACAGCTCTGCTGACAGGTACACTGATATCGGCAATGTCGGTGTTCTCAGGGACTGACACTATCAGTTTCCGTTCGCTTATCAGCTATATGGCGGTATTCTTTATCGCCTCGTGGTTCCTGCTTTTCATACATGAATCCATCAAGTATGCAGGGGCGGTCTACCATCGCTATGACGAGGATATCATAGGAAGTGCATTTACAGGACTGAACAGGAAATCCTCCATGTTTGAAATGGGCATGGAGATGTTCCATAAGCGTTATTTCGGTGATGCCCTTGAGGTCTTCACTCAGCTTGACGGGGATGATTTCCCAAAGACCCGTGAAGAACAGGGTGTGCTTGATTTTTACAGAGGACGCTGCTATGACCTTATGGGATGGAACCCGAATGCTGTAAATTGCTACGAAAACGCCGGCAAGTTCGGCTTTGATATCCCTGAACTGCCCATATTCCTTGCAAGGTGCCACGCCGAAAACGGCAACACCTCAAAGGCACTGGAAATGTTCAGGGACATAATGGATTCGCATAAGAAATACTGCGAGCGTATGCGTGTTGAGATAGGGCGAATGTACATAAAGCTCAACGATGGTGAAAATGCCCTTAAATGGTTCAATGAAGCTATTGACCGCCGTGAGTGTTACGCCAATGCTCTCGGAGGGGCAGCTATAGCATATACGCTTCTCAGGAACTTTGACAAAGGCGAAGAACTCTACCGCATGGCTCTCCTTAACAATATAGATGACCCTACGGGCTACAGCGGCTATTATAAGGAAATACAGGCGGCTGTCCTTCTTGAAGCCCATAATAAAACCGATAACTGACCGCCGTATGAAATGAGGTGAAAGTATGTACAAGGCTCTTTACCGCAAGTGGAGACCTATGACCTTCGATGACGTTATCTCGCAGCAGCAGACTACGGATACGCTGAAAAAACAGATAATGAGCGGAAAGACTGCCCATGCATACCTATTCACAGGCTCACGTGGCACAGGTAAGACTACCTGCGCCCGTATCCTTGCAAAGGCGGTCAACTGCCGCAATATGAAAGACGGCAACCCCTGCCTTGAATGTGACATATGCCGTGACGCAGACAGCGGCGCTCTCACCGATATAGTCGAGATAGACGCTGCTTCAAACAATGGCGTTGACAACATCCGTGACCTCCGTGACGCTGCGGTATATACTCCCGACAGAGGTCAGTATAAAATATACATTATAGACGAGGTACATATGCTCTCGGCAGGCGCTTTCAATGCTCTGCTGAAAATTATGGAGGAACCTCCCCCGTATGTGAAATTCATTCTCGCTACCACAGAGATACACAAAGTCCCTGCCACTATCCTATCACGCTGTCAGCGTTTCGATTTCAGACGCATAAAGCCTGAGGATATCGCTGCAAGACTCAAATATATCGCAGAGCAGGAAGAACTCACCCTCACTGACGGCGGAGCCGCTATGATAGCAAAGCTTGCCGACGGAGGTATGCGTGACGCTGTTTCACTGCTTGACAGATGCTCGGTAGGCGGCGAGGAAATAGACGAGGATGTGGTATCGTCAGCGGCAGGCATTGCAGGCAGGGATTATCTTTTCGGCATACTTGAAGCCGTGAACAAAGGCGATACAGCTAAGGCGCTGTCCATTACAGCTTCTCTTTACGATATGTCAAAGGATATCAGCCGACTCTGTGAGGAACTCATATCTCAGCTGAGAAACCTCATGCTTCTGAAGGTATCGCCCGATACCGCCGAAAGTCTGATAGTATGCGTAGCTGAGGAAATGCAGAAGCTCCGTGAACTTGCAGACAGCACAGAACTTGACACGATCATGTCGCATATTTCCATACTACAGGAATGCAGCAACAACATGAACAGGGCTATGAACCGCCGTGTGGAATTTGAGATGGCGCTGATAAAACTCTGCGGAAATATCAGAAACACCTCAGAAGCTATTGACAATTCTGAAATTTATGATAAAATAAAACAGTTGGAGGATAAAATAAATAACGCTCCTGTACAGCAGGTACAGAGCGATGCTCCTTCTCAGCAGCAACAGCAGCCCGAAGTTCTTACGGCTTCTTCTCCGCCAACAGAGGCTGATCCTGCACCTACTGTGGATATCAGGACATTAAAGCCCTCAGACCTCATCCCGTGTGAAAGATGGGGAGAAGTGCTGGAGGAATTCAAGAAAGTCAATCCGGCGGTTGCCGGAAGTCTTGACGGCTCAGTTGCCGCTACAGCAGGAAATATAATCTTTATCACTTCACAGAACCGTTTCTTCATCACCCTTTTCAAGGTAAGAGAAAATGCAGTATCCCTCAGCTCTGTCATAAGCCATGTGCTGGGGCAGAGATACATAATCAAGGCGAGATGTACAACTACTGTGGAGGAACAGAAAGACCTGGCACAAAGCCTTATCAAAAAAGCTATCGACAATAAGATCGAAACAGCAGTTGAAAACAGCGCAAGTTTTAATAAGTAGGGAACGGCGCCCTTGCCGTTCCATTGGCAGATATATTGTTATAGTGCGGAACGCTGAGAGCGGTGTTCCCTGCAATATCAACGTCTATAAGCAAATATATTTTGCTTTATCAATAAAATAATATATATATTAAAGGAGAATTAAAAATGAAAGCAAGAATCCCAAAGAATATCGGAGGCGGCGGCGCCCAGAACATGAACCAGATGATCAAGCAGGCTCAGAAGATGCAGGATCAGATCACTGAACTTCAGGATGATATCGAAGCAAGAGAGTTCTCAGCTACGGCAGGCGGCGGAGCTGTTGAGGTAGTTCTCACAGGCAAAAAGACTATCAAGTCTCTCAACATCAAGCCTGAGGCTGTTGACCCTGAGGACGTAGAGATGCTCCAGGATCTCATCATCAGCGCTATCAACGAGGCTGTAAACAATATCGAAACTACTACAGAAGCTGAAATGGGCAAGATCACAGGCGGTGTATCTCTCCCGGGCCTGTTTTAATGGCTGATGGCTGACCATAATGCTTTGCCGCTGGTCATACTGGCGGAAAAGTTTGCGTCTCTCCCCGGTATAGGCATGAAGTCCGCCCAAAGGCTGGCTTATCATGTTATGTCAATGGACGAGGCGGCTGTGGAGGACTTCGCAAAGGCCCTCCTTGATGCAAAGAAAAACGTTCACTGTTGTCAGTGCTGTCAGAATCTGACAGAAAGGGATATATGCCCTATCTGTGCTGATAGCGAACGTGACAGCAGTATTATCTGCGTTGTTGAAACTCCCAAGGACGTTACCGCCTTTGAGAGAACAAGAGAGTATAACGGAGTTTACCATGTCCTTCATGGGCTCCTCTCGCCTATGGATGGGATCACTCCCGATAAGCTCAGAGTAAAGGAGCTTCTTGCAAGGATAGCCAAAGGAGGCGTCAGCGAGGTCATAATGGCTACCAACCCAACTGTGGAGGGGGATGCTACAGCTATGTATATAGCCGGTCTCCTCAAACCGATGGGTATAAAGGTCACAAGGCTCGCATTCGGACTTCCCGTAGGAGGTATACTTGAATACGCCGACGAGGTGACACTTTTCAAGGCTCTCGAAAACAGAAACGATATGTGACGATACATCGGAAACGGACTTCTACTGCAAAGGCAGCAATGGGATTTCGTTTCCGATGTTTTGTATGTACGGAAAATGTAACAGCGGCGGCATTCTTTAAGTAAAAATGTTTACATGAAATAGCTCGCAAAGATTTTGTTAAATAAGAAAAAAATGTCTTATTTCCCCGATTTCTTCGGCAGAGACAATTTTATATTAAATTTAACAAAGCATAAAGTTGCTTTACTAATAGTAATATTTATCTCTGATTATCCTATTTGCTAAATATCGAAGATTTTTTACCAATAATTTAATCTGCAAATTTTCGGGAAAAAAGAGACTTTGTTATTTTTACTACAATTTTTGATAGACGGGTTTTCAACTTTGCGTAAACCATTTTATTAGGATTTATATTTTGAAAAATTAACAAGTAGTTAACATTTTATTTTAAACAAATTAGAGCAATTTAGTGATAATTATAGGCAATATTGTAAATTGAAACTTGCCCCAACTTGCTTTATAATACAATTGTCGGATGCGGAAAACGACGTAAATTCGGCTTCTGATCCGCAATTACTTACGATACATTTTTGTGTCCTGTAACAAAATCGGCAAGTATGCTGCTGTCCTGCGAATTCGGTTTAAACTCCGCCGAATAGAGATCATTTTATTAAGTCTCATTAAACATCGTACGAGTATAAACTGTTATTGAACATTAATGCCTATAATATGTTTGATCGCCTAAAGCAGTTTTTTAGTCGCTTAACACGTTGGTCGCAAGCCAAGATCCAGCAGGCTCACATACGGCACTTCGGAATCGTGCCAGCCGAGTGGCATTTGCGTATAGAGGGTGCGCATATGCTTTTGAAGGGTAGCGGCCTTGATTGGCTTTTTGAGAGGGTGTCAATGAAGGTCGTTATTTTTCTGTCATTCCGATATAATCCATTCTTCATCTATACTTTGATCTAATGTGTTTTATTTTTGTTGAGAGACGTTCTATGAACGCCTCTTTTTTCATTATCAGGTAATTTTGCACAATGGTTTTCCATACAGCAAAAGCGGAGAGCTCCTGTTCGGGTCTCTCCGCTTTTCTCATATCTCAATAATAACTTTGGCTGCGTCTTCACGCCTTATAGCAATAACGGCTCCGCATATCAGATAAGCAGATATACTGCCCGAAGCACCTTTGTGCAGACACATCGTTTCTGCTCCTTCTATGAGACCGAGGGAGCGCAGGCGGTCACGTATGCACAGCATATCGCCAAAGCAGTGTACTCTGCCTTTTTCCCCTTCTTCAAGGGAGCTTAACGTTACTTTTCTATGCATCGTTATTTCCTCCCAGTACCATTGTATGCTGTTATGGCTCTTTAGGGAATTTGTCCGTATAAGTTCCTGTTTTGGTGATGATACCTTTGCTGCTGCCTTTTATCTCAATGAACATGATCCTTGCTGTATTTTCGCTGTCTATTTTCATGCAGTCCCACAGGTCTTCCCCTTTGTATCCGCTGTATACGATATATCGGTTCTTCATTGCACGGCAGTCAAGCTTGTCCCTGTACTCCAGTGCCTGCTGAGGTGAATAGAGGAATCGCATATCCAGTTCGGAATAGGTATGCCTTACAATTTTATATCCGAGTGCCGTGCTGTCCTCAAGGTCATAGTGACCGTATTCTCCGTTTATGTCTGCCATGTGGTAGTTACTGCCAAGCCTTTTTCGGTCAGCACCAACACCTGATACAAGACATGCGCCCTCGTCAAACAGGAAAGTTTCAGGCTGCTGAAAAGCAGTGATCCTGACAGTATTTGCGTCCCTGATGTAAGGGTATGTGCCGCACAGTTTGTATGAAAGCGCTGCAACAGCATCCCACATAGCCGTATTCTGCTTAATATAGATGTAATTGCTGGCATCGGCATTATTCTCATGCTCGACGTAAGGGAGCGTACAGTAGTTGTCCATAAGGCTGTTGAGGGATATCCCCATTTTCAGTCCCGGCTCTATCTGGTTCCTGCAAAGCTGTGATGTGAAGCCGCTTGATGTAAGATACGCTTTCCTTATACTGCCGCTTTTTTTGATCTCAAAAGTGTCTATACAGCCGTGATGTATCAGTTTTCCGTTAATGATAAGTTTCGCTTCTGCAATATCGTCAGTATCACCGAGGTCAGACAGGAAAGCGGCCGAAAGCTTAGTATAAGGCAGATAGGCGTCCTTGACGAATGAAAATGATAGTATATCTTCTGCTTCATAAATGCTCATGTCCTTTTTGACGAGCACAAGCTTAGTCATTCTTCTGACACCTCCGCTTCATCGAAGGTTATGAGGGTAAACGAAACATCATACCAGTCATTGCCGCTGTCCGTAAGCTCATACTTCTGCATTATACACCCTGAGAATCTGACTCCCCTGTAGATAACAGTATATGTCCTGTCTGATGTCATAGCGCCGCCGAGGTCAACAAGTATCCCTACGGAGGAACTCATATCGTATATCCTTCCCGAAAAAACAAGGCGAAGTGAACGGACAGCCGATGATGTCATAAGGCTTTTTCCGTTCACTGTATTCTCCTCGTTGATGGCTTTTACTGCTGAGGCTTTGAAGCTTTCGCAGAAAACAGTGAGATCGCCCATAGTTACGGGAAATGCCTCACGTGATGTCATAGCTGTACTCATAAACAGCCCCTTTCGGTTCTGTCCATGCCTGATGCAGAAAGCCTTATCGTCAGCACAAGGCGCTGAATGTTGCTGTCAAATCGGACTGTCATTTTCCTGAGCGAGCAGTTCATATCAGTCATACTTTTCAGAACAGGTTCGATATTATCACAGTAATAGGTGTATATCGCCTGCATGGACATATTTTTTGTGCCTGTGACATTTATCTCAAATTCAGTCTTGAACGGCAGATAAATGCTGAACTGCGAATATATGGGCGGAGCTGTTTCAAAAGCGCCTATGCCTATGATCGTGAATATCCCGCCCTTTTTTTCGACAGGATAAGCGTCAAAAGCACTGTAGACGTTCTGTACGCCCTTTTCTGTGAATTGTGATACAATGCTGTCAAGTATCTCTTTAAGCATGGTTCAAACCTCCTCGCCTGTGCTGAAAGCTATAAATACAAAATCTGCGTTTTTTAAGATATCGCTGCAAAGCCTCAGATAGTCCCTGAGCATTTTTTCAGCGTAGGTAAGGGATATGTCATGTTCATCCTTTGACATTTTTCCTGCAAAAGTCACCTCTGACCTGTCCTGAGCGCAAAGTATCTGACGGTACCTGTAATTTGCGATAGCGGCACTTAGATAATTCAGTCTCACATCAGACCTGTAGATATCGCTGATAAGCATACGTTCAGCCTCTGCCATAGACATTTCTATTACAGGGTCATATTCTGAGGATGTCTCACAGTCGAATCCCGAAAAAAGCTTGAAAAGCATTTTTACAGTAATGATATCCATTTTTCCTCCTATCTCATGGAAAAGCCCGAAGCTTCATCATCTGCGGTATCGCAGGCAAGCTGTATCTCAACTCCGCCCCTGCACCTTGCCTCTAAGCTTTTCTTGAAAGCGATGAGCTGTGCGGTTGACATATTTTTAGCCGAAAGCGAAGCCATATCAGCTGCATCACGGCCGCCAGCGAAGTATGCACATCTGCGTATGTCACGGCGGAGTTCATCATCTGCCGCCATGATATCAGCCTCATATGAAGCGTGTACCTTTTCATTTTCGGTGAAGCGCTTGGTGACACCTGCGTTTACCTGAGCGGGAACAGCTACGAAGCTCCATTCATATGTATCGGTGATATCATCAAGGATGGTGTGGCAAGTCTTTCCGCCGTAGGTGCCGCCCTTTTTGTGAGAGCAGTTGTCGGCGTCACAGCTGCATACTGAGCAGA
>JAFOMV010000103.1 GCA_017418765.1 Ruminococcus sp.
AACATGAACAAATTTGTAGGGGAGGCCGCCCTCGGCCTCCCACGGAAAACGATGATATTTGCCGTTTATGATAATGATGATGAATCGTTCATGAAATAATAATAAAAATCCATACGTGTTGCTTTAACACGGGAGGCCGAGGCGGCCTCCCCTACAATGTTCTATCCACATTCGTTCGGTTATTGGCGTTCGGATGATATCCGCCCCTACAAAATGTGAGGGACACAATAATTACGCATTACGCATTACGAATTACGCATTGAAAAAGCATTACGCATTGAAAAAAGCCTAACTAATAAGGCATCAGAAACATATAATAAGAAGTACCGCACTATGCACAGTTCCTTTAAGCGAGGTGATGGTAATGGATGTATGCATTGCAGAAATGACCTCATATACCTATGCTGTCAAAGGTGAAAGACTGCTCAGGTCAAGGGGTTACAAGTGCAAAGTAACAAGAAAGGATAAAAACTCCGAAGGAGGCTGCGGCTATCAGCTGAATATCTACGGCCACTGTACCGAAGCTTCCGCATTGCTTGAAAGATACAATGTTCCCTACAGGATGATATCCGACGGAGGTGCATGATATGATAAATTTCGATAACGCCGCTACTACCTTCCCAAAGCCCCTGTCCGTCAGAAAGGCTGTCTCTGAAGCTGTAAAATGCTTCGGCGGCAACGCAGGCCGTGGAGGTCACAGGCTGGCTATGGCGGCTTCAGAGGCTTTGTATTCCGCCCGTGAGACTGCCGCTGACTTTTTCGGAGCCGAGCCTGAGAATGTTATCTTTACCATGAACTGCACCTATGCGCTGAATATGGCGATACAGGGCGTGATGAGCGGAGGCAGCCATCTTATCATAAGCGGCATGGAGCATAATTCCTCTGCCCGTCCTGCGGCGGCTATGGCAATGAAAAAGCGGATATCCCTTTCCATAGCTGAGGTCTACCCCGAAGATGAACGTACTATCGAAAGCTTCCGTTCGCTTATGCGTAAGGACACTAAAGCTGTGGTCTGCACGCTTGCAGGCAATGTCACAGGACAGATACCCCCTTACCGTGAGATAGGAGAGCTTTGCCGTGAGCGTGGGATATGCTTCATTGCTGACGGAGCACAGGCCTGCGGAGTTCTGGACATCAAACTCAGCGACGGGATAAACATTCTCTGCACCGCAGGTCACAAGGGGCTTTACGGCATAACGGGAACGGGACTGCTCATCACTGACGGCAGATACCCTATATCGCCCATAATACAAGGCGGAACGGGCAGCACATCCCTTAGCCTTATACAGCCTGATATCCTCCCTGACAGCCTTGAAAGCGGCACTCCTAATATAGCGGGAGCGATGTCGGTAAAGGCAGGGATAGACTTCATAAAAAGCAAAGGACTGCACAGGATATACACCCATGAAAAGCGCATATGCACTCGCTTCATGGCGGAGCTTGGCGATGATGTGACCGTTTACCGCCATCCGTCTGCTGAGTATGTTCCCATAGTTTCATTCAATGTGGGCGATATCCCCTCGGAGCGTGCGGCGGCATATCTTGCGGAAAAAGGCTACTGTCTCCGTGCAGGCTTTCACTGTGCCGCACTTGCTCATGCTTCACTCGGCACCAAAAACGGCACTGTACGCTTTGCCCCATCGGTATTCAGCCGGGAAGACGACGCTGTAAGACTTGCGGAGGAGATAAGAAGTATGAAAAAAAATTGAAAAAAATAAAAAAACTATTGAAATAATCTGAATTTGTGGTACAATAGAATATGAGGAACTGTGCATACCTCAAAATAAATATGTGTAAAAATCCCCCCATAGAAGGGACGTGTATCCATGTCATCCGGAATCAGAGACTTCTTCGACGGTCTCCTGAGTGTGCTGAGCACCATCAAACCGATAGATATAGTTGATGTGCTAATTCTGGCATATGTCATATATACTCTGCTGAAGCTGATACGTGAGACACGTGCAGGCCAGCTTCTCAAAGGTATACTCCTCCTTGTAATAGGCTACTGGATAAGCAGACTCATCGGTCTGACGGCTGTTACATACATCCTGAAGCAGGCCCTCAGCATCGGCGTACTCGCCATGATAATCCTTTTCCAGCCTGAGCTTCGCCGTGCACTTGAAAAGGCAGGACGCACCAAATTCGGCATAAAACTTTTCGGTCTCGGTCAGAGCACTGATGAACTGAAACAGAAATGGAGCCCTGCTATCGAAGCCATATGCGATTCATGCGTTGAGCTTTCCGCTACCTGTACAGGCGCTCTCATAGTCGTTGAGCGTCAGGTGCGTCTCGGTGAACAGATAGAAACAGGTACTGTCATGAACGCTGTACCCAGCAAGGAAGTATTCGGCAATATATTCTACCCGAAAACTCCCCTCCATGACGGAGCTGTTATAATGCGTGACGGTATGATACTCGCCGCTGCCTGCTTCCTCCCGAAGCCGCAGAAGGACGAGCTCATCAATAAAAAGCTGGGTTCACGCCACAGAGCCGCTATAGGTATGAGCGAAAACTCAGACGCTATCGTTATCGTAGTTTCAGAAGAAACAGGACAGATATCCGTTGCACTCAACGGCGTACTTACCCGTGACTATACCCATGATAAACTGAAAAATCTCCTTGAAGACGAGATATTCAACGATAAAACAGAAATATCCATCGGCAGCAAAAAAATATTCTCATCCCGTTCTGAAAAGGAGGGTAAAGAATGAATCCGATAACCAATATCAAAAACAGGATCGAAGAAGGTCTTGCAAATAATACAGCCCTTGCGGTGCTTTCACTGCTTATAGCTGTTATCGTATGGTTCATGATATCCATAAGCCTTAACCCATCAGAACCAAAGACCCTTGAAAAAATACCGCTGAGCCTGGATACAGCAGGTACCTCCGTTGAGGAAAACGGTCTTTCAGCTTATGAATGTGATGTTCAGGAAGTAAATATAAAGATCAGAGGAAGCAAGACCCAGATAAGGAACCTCAATAAAGATACGCTGGTGGCTTACGTGGATTTCAATAATGTCGAAACTCCCGGACAGCGTGCTCTCCCTATAAAAGTAAAGAGCACCTCAGGCATCGATTTTGAGCTTGAATCCGTGACACCGTCTTCTGCCACTGTAAGCATTGACAAATTCAGCAGCAGAGAAATTGCCGTTACGCCAAAGCTAACCAATGTAACATTCGCAGAGGGAAAAGTACCCGACGATTATATCTGTGAACCAAGTACCATCACTGTTCAGGGACCTTCAAAACTGCTCGATAAGATCGAGACCTGCTATGTATATTCCGATACGGAGTTCCATGACAAGGACTCATCCTTCAATGTCCATGCAGATACCGTCCAGCTTTATTCTGCCGATGGTGTAGAGCTTGACCAGTCACAGATAATATGCTCACCTCTGAGCTTTGAGATAACTGTACCTGTTCTGACTCAGAAGACAGTCAAGCCGATAGTTCAGATAATCAACGCTCCCGACAATTTCGACAAGAACACGCTCAAGCTGAAAATGTCGCCTGATACTCTTGTGATAGCTTCCAACAACGCCAATGCGGAAATATCCGATACCTATGAGGTCCAGAAGATAAGCCTCAGCGATTTTGACCTGGGCTATTCAAAGGAATTCGATATTAGCGAACGCCTCAGCGAGGCAGGTATGATAAACCTTTCAGGTGCAGACAGCGTTACTGTAAGCCTTGATGATACAGGTCTTACACGCAAAGAGATCACCCTCGGCTCTGATAATATCCACATAAGCAACGTCCCCAGCGATAATTACGATTATAACGTGCTTACACAGAAGCTTACCATTACAGTGGTAGGCCCTGCTGAGATCATCGACGTAATGACGCCTGCTGATTTCGTAGCGGACGCAAGCCTGCTGAATATGGATAGCTCCATTCAGACCCTGAGCTTTGATGCAATGATATCATGTACTTCCAGCGACAAGGTATGGTCTGTTACAAAGGCTAAGATATCTATCCAGAAGGTTGCAAAAACAGATAACAGATCGTCTGAAGATCAGCGATCCCTGCAATAACAAGCTTAAAGCCATAGTTTTTCTGAGATGTTTTTTCAGATGTACTATGGCTTTTTTATTGACACTGTTATAACAATATGCTAAACTATTTATATCGTCTCGTTTCATGACGATACCTCCTTTGTTATTTTCAGTTTGGTTGGCAGACCATTACTATTATAACATGGGAGGTTTTCTTTTTCTACTCATAGCTAAAGCTTCTTTGAACCCCTGGCAGAG
>JAFOMV010000015.1 GCA_017418765.1 Ruminococcus sp.
AAACTTGCTTGGATTTACGAAACTTTTGCTGTGGGTTTTAGAGGATAATTGGAGTGCAAGAAGGTTCTATGAAAAAAATGGTTTTTGGTGTTCTAATGAATACATGACTGATAATATCGGTGGAAAAGATCTTCGAGAAATAATGTATACTTTTCCTGTTCAAAATTCTGATTTATCTTAGCAACCGTATAAAATATAATGCCCCTGAGTGCTTTGTAACACTCAGGGGCAAAACTTCTATATGAGTATCTTTCTTAAAGACTTGCAGCTTTTTACTATGCATAAGTTTACTTTAAGATAAAGTAATGATGACTGATCACTTGTATTCTTACTTTGTTGATTCAGGGAGCTTGTCTATGAGTTTGAGCATATACTTCTGAATAGCCAGTGCATCAGCATTTGTTACGCCATCACCGTTATTTGAGCAGTCAGCATTGAGCTTGCCCTGTTCTGTAAGCTTGAAAAGTGAAGGATTGGAAATTGACTGCATGATCATTACTGCATCTGAGATATTTACCTTGCCATCGCAATTTGCATCTCCGTAAACAGCATCAGTGATATCGGATGGCGAAGTAACTGTTGGCTGTGGTTCTTCACCCTCTGGATACTCATAAACGACCTGGATGCTTGTATAGTTTACTTCGATCTTGTCTTCAACTTCATCCTCTGCCTTTTCGGAAGCGTCCCACCATTTCTGTAACTCGATCTTGCCGTCGGCTACGTAGGCTTCGATATCCTCTGATACCTTGTCTTCGCCTTCGCCTGTAGTCTTGGTGAGAGTGCCGTCAAACTTTACGATAGCGGACTGACCCTTGCCCAGCGGGAGGCTGTAGCTCTTGTATGTCCAGAAATCCTTGCCGGCCTTGTCCTTTGCGTTGATGCATACTGCACAGCCTGCTGTTGCCCAGCCTGAACCTGCACTTGATGTAACATCGCCGTTGATAACGATCTTTGAGAGGTGCTCAGGATCTGTTATCGGAATTTCAACATAGCCGTTCTTATTTATCATTGAAGAAGGATCCTTGAATTCCTCAGTTTTTTCTGTAACCTTCTTTTCCTCGTACTTCTTTTCACCATCGAATGCGGCAGCATCATCAGATACAACAACCATTGCAGCGGAGAAAGCAGGGAGTTCAACGTTTACCTTGTTGTCCTTGACATCTTTAACAACATCAAGAAGTCTTACCTGATCGTTATCGCCGTATACAGCATATACAGCAGCAGACTTGTAACTCTTTTCAGAGTTTTCAAGATCAATAACAGCGTTTTCGGTTTCTGTCATGTTCTTGTTAGTTATCATAACAGTTACCTTTGATTCATCTCCGTCATTTACAGCAGCGTATGTGCTTGACTTTGATACATCTTCTGTTGAAGCAGGGATCAGAGTATCACCGAAGCAGCCGCCCTTACCATCATAGTTTGTGTAAAGGTTGATACCGGCAACAATGAATGGCTCTCCGCCCCAGAGAGTAGCAAGATAAATTCCCTGATCAGCATAGCATCCAAGTGCCTCAGCCTCAGCTATAGTTCCTGATGTATCCTCTCCGCCCTTGAAGTTATATTCTGTGATAGCAAGCTTTGTTCCTGGATAGTATGTATCTATCGACTTCTTTATTGTCGGGAGGATAGGTACGTTCTTCATGCACCACTGACCGATCCAGCTGTTTTCTGAGAAGCCTTCCTCATAAAGTGTACGAACTGACTGAACTCTGTCCTCAGCGCCTACTCTTGCTGATTCTGAATAGTAGTGTATATCCAGTACATCGAGGAGACGGGGGCCTGCTTCATCTGAAGCCTTCTTCATCTGATCGAGATAACAGTCAAGATACCAGTGATAGTTGTTCTTTTCCTTGATAGTTTCCCACTCATCTGAATCATCGTCATCATCGAGGTGATCGAAAGCGGTATAGCCGTAAAGTGAAGGTCCGAATATCTCAGCCTTGGGGTCAAGCTGTTTTACAGCCTTCGCAACTTCTATAGACTTGTCAGCAAGCTCCTGTATGCCGACTGACTTAGGATGAACTCTTGGATGTGTGCCCTGCCAGAGTGCAGGCTCGTTATCAAGGCTGTAACCCTGTATACCTGTAGGCGACTGTGAGTCACCGAGCTTTTTGATGATGTAGTTTACATATTCATCCATGTATACAACGCCGTCATTAAGGTCGGGCTCGTCAGCAAAAGGAGCACCTTTTGTGAACTTTACCTCATTCCAGCGCTTTGAAGGAGCAGTTTCATCTTCCTTGACTGTTCCGTCCTTGTCAGCGGAAACGTATCCTGCAAGCTGGAGAGTTGTCATTTTATAGCCGACACCATACTTTGCAGCTTCCTTTGAAAGTCTCTGAACTATCTCAGCAGGAGCATCAGATTCTGAAAGGTTAGTATCTGAACTGTGCTTCCAGTCAGCACCTGCATTTGAAGCATTGGTTTCCCAGTTGTAAGCAGTCATGCGGTTGCCGCCCTGACGTACAGCAGTTGTCTTTACATTTTTAAGGTCTGTTGTATACTGGTTAACACCATAGATGAGAGGGCTTATTTCCTTGCGCTCGCCCTTCAGATCAACCTTGACTTTCATGTCATATCCGCCTGCTGCGGACGCTTTATTGAAAGTCATACCGCTGAAAGGGGCTGTAAGTGTGCAGCCTGATACTGCCAGAGCCGCAAGTAATGCTGTTGTTTTTTTCATAAGAAATTCCTCCTTTAAAATTATCCCTTTCACCGATCATCTGATCGGATCTATTTCTCGTCATGTCCCCACAGACTTACAGGGGGAACTGTTGTATCACCGCTTCCGTCACCGTAACGGAAAGCGCCGTACTGCCATGTATCCGTATTAGGTTCGATATACTTCAGATAATTAGTTATCGCTTTAGCGAGTACAAGCATAAATGTTATCATATGATGATGCGAGTAACCGTATAGTATCACTGAATCCTCACTGAGAAATGCCCCTACCCGCCATACAAGCCCGAATCTGTCGAGTCTGTCGATTATATACTGCACTTTATCGATTGGAATACCGAGCTTTTCCGATATATTCTTCACTGAGAACAGCTTGTTTCTTGCACTTGCCCCAAGATAGACTATGATTCTTATAGAGTCCTCATCAGCAAGGGTATTGAAAAGCCTTACCATATTCTTTGTATCCCCGAAATACGGATCAACTCCGTTTTCTGGTATTTCAAGAAAGAAGAAATATCGCAGATCCTTATTCAGCCGTGCCAAGGAAATAGCATCGTTCGTTTTGATTCCCGAAAAGGTCTCATGCTCGTAATCCTGACTCAGACGGCCTGTCTGGTCGGTATTGGGGTTGAAAGCGTACATGGCAGAATACATCATTTTCATAAAAAGCTCTGTACGCTTTTCAGGAGGTGTACTGCGCATTTCATCGCTGATGAGCTTTTCTATATCACGTTCATTGTTTTCGATCTCAAAACCGAAAAGAGCGTCAAGTGATATATTGAGTTCACGTGCGATCTTTGGAAGCAGTTCTCCATCAGGGTAACTTGAGTTTTCCCATTTTGAAACTGCCTGCGGTGAAACATTGAGGCGAACGGCAAGCTGCTCCTGTGTCAGCTTTAGTTCCTTACGGCGCTTGACAAGATTTACCCTAAAAGTACTTTTATTGTCCATGCTGCACCTCCGTGTTTTGTTTACAACTATATTATACCACCACATCTGGTTGAGTGCAAGCAAATCATTTTATACAAAATTCAACTGATAGTCGAGCGGACAATAGTGAAGATAATATAATAATCCTCATATATACGTGTATTATAATTAAAATAAGAATAAGTGAGAGTATTTACTATTTGTAGAGAATAATATTTCAGAGAATTTATTGATGAATTGTAAATAATCATATCATACTGTTTAATTCCTTGACATAATCAGTTTATAACGGTATAATAATATTATGCCTGTTTTCATACAGGATGTCTCTGCTGAACAATATAATTATTCTATTGTCAAAATAATATTTTAACTGGAGGCTATCATGAAATATATATTTTTAATAGCGCTGTGTGCTATGATCTTTTCATCAGTTTATCTTATAAGATCAGGCAAACTAAGTCGGAAAGCACTGCCTTTCTATGCGGGATTCGTGCCGGCGGCAATTCTCGGGATCGCTGATCTTTTCGGAGCACTGGGGCATTCGCCTTTTCATAAGTCATTCATGCTTATGGGAGCAGTCACTGTTTTACTGATACTGCTGCACATAAAAAAGTGGAACGATGCTGATGCAAAGGTATATCGCAGGATATCAAAGGCTGTTCTGGCTGTTATGGTAATTGAGCTTACGTTATTTCAGGTCCCTGCGCTCCCTACAAATTTTCTCAGCAAATACAAGACTACTGTACTGCATTTGAGTCAGGCTGATATAAAGGGCGATTCATATGACAGCATAGATCAGAAGGGTCATGTAACTATTCATGGAAGTAATTCTGTTACCTTTGAATTCAATAATATTGGCGTACCTGTAGGCTCAGTCAAAACTGAGGCTGAATTTAACGGGCGTACTGAGTACATGGATGTATGGCTTGACATTCAGGATGAGACTGTTTCTACTATAAGGGACAATATTGCTACAGGCAGAATAGTTCGTGATGTTCCCTCATCTGATTATATACATTGTTCAATGTCAGGCAAGGTAGGCCGTATGTCTATCGAGCTGAAATGTCCGAAAGATCAGGATTCGGTTGTTATAAAGAATATAATGGTCAATGAGCCTGTGCCTTTCCATGTAAGCTTTATCAGATTCCTGATAATAGCCGGACTTGCCGTTCTGACTATAGCAGTGGCAGGTCTTTCGCATTTCCAAAGAACAGTTGAGGATGGAAAGCGCTTATTCAAGCTATGTGTAATAGAGACTACTGTTGTTTCGCTTGCCCTTGCAGTTCTCATGGCAATGGCTATAGCCCCTGATGGTGGAATAAAGAGATTCTTCAAAACGCCTATCGGAGACCAGATGACACAACAGCTGGTTGAGTCATTTGAAAATGGCAGGCTTGATATAGATGCAAGAGTGTCAGATTCTCTGCTAAAACTCGAAAATCCCTATCAATGGGATGCACGAGATGGAATAACCTATGAATGGGATCATCTGTTCTATGATGGAAAATACTATTCATACTACGGTATTGCACCTGTAATACTATTGTATCTCCCATTTCATAAGCTGACAGGTTCATATATGACTCAGAATTCAGCTATCCTTGTTTTCACTATAATCGGACTGATATTCCTGAGCATGGCATACTACACATTTATAAAGAGATTTTTCAGCCGTATACCGGTAGGATGTGCTGTTTGTGCCCATATCATAATGGTTCTTTCATGCGGTATATGGTTCAATCTGTGTCAGCCGATATTCTATGAAGCGGCTATTGGTTCAGGATTTGCCGCTATGACTGCCGCAGTGTATTTTCTGCTTTCGTCAGGAGTATTCGGAAAAGAAAAGCTTTCACTGCCAAGAACTGCTCTGTCATCTTTGTTTTTTGGTATAGCAGCAATGTCACGTCCTACACTTGCTGTATATGCTATAAGTGCATACATTATCTATGCTTTGAACATAAAGAATGCAGATTTGAAAAGCGATGGCAGCAAGGATAAAAAGCGCAGGGTAAAATATGCGCTTTGCGGTGCGCTCCCGCTTGCAGTTCTCGGATTGACTCAGATGGCATACAACTATGCACGTTTTGGCTCACCACTTGATTTTGGCATACAGTATTCACTGACGATAAACGATTTCACTCATTCCGAATTTCATCTTAGTTTTGTATTCATCGGATTTTACTATTATCTTATAGCACCGCCAATGCTTAAAAGCACATACCCATTTATCGTAAATGATCTGGATCTTTTTGGTGCGAACGGATACTATTATCACTGTCCTGAAACAGCAGCAGGTGTAATGTTCCTTGCGCCGCCTGCTATAGGTTATCTGTTTACACGAAAAGCTCTCAGATTGCTTCCTGACAGAAGAACACGTATAAGAGCGATACTTGGTGCAGGCGTACCATTTGTTCTCATGCCGCTTATAATAATAGCCTCTATCTGGGAAAGCGGATATGCTGTAAGATATATTGCTGATTTCGCATGGGAAATGCTGTTCGGCGCTTTGTGCATACTGTTCTTCCTCTATGACAAGTATAAGAATGAGATAGTCAGAAAGCTTTTCAAGATATTCATGGCTTTATCCACAGCTGTTGCAGTTATTGTTAATGTTCCGATGGTATATGGAGTAATGTGTCCGCGTGATGGACGTCCTGTCCTGAGTGAACTTTTCAGCAACGTGTTTGCGTTCTGGAAATAATATAAAAAGCTCGTATAGGAAACGATCCTGTACGAGCTTTTTATCTACTATACATTAAAATTACTTGATCTTTCTTGCTTCGATGTAGAATCTCTTGTCCTCTGCGTGACCCATCGAGAATGTCTTTCTCGGCAGTGCGCCATCCTTGATAACTGTCGGGAACAGCTGTGATTTGTCCATATCAGGCAGTATAAATGCGATTCCGCTGTGCTTTTCTGCCAGTGCTTTTACTGTGTCAGCACCATGAATATAGTCGATCTTTCCGCCGTTTGCCTTGAGATATTTGTCAAGGAAATTCTGGAGCGAGCCAACTGAAAGGTTGCTGCTTTTCTTATTTATGTACAGCTTCTTCTCAACACCGCCGCATACGCAGATAACATACTGGTCGGATTCTGCTGTCTCGGAAAGTCCGAGTGCATCAGTTAGTTCAGCGATGAGCTTGTCATTGTCAACATCGCATACAAGGCGGTGGATAGCCTCGAATTTCAGTGCATCGCTGTGGAGATTCACTATCTCGGCAAGTGCGAAACGTGCAGGATGGTTGGACAGGTCCTTATCGGGATTTGCCTTTTTCAGCTGCTCGTAGAACTCCTTAGCTGTTGCAAGAGAGTGGTTTCCGTCGCCCATAGCGTAGAGGAGAACAGGAGTGTCGCTGAGGTCGTACTTCTTGTTGAATGTGTCCTGCTGACCGAGAGCAGAAAGTGCTGAGTCGATCTTTTCCTGTGTGCCCTCGTCAAGAAGCCAGCCCTTGATGGAACCGCCGTTCTGCATAAGTCCGAAATCGTAAAGCTTGCTGTCATCGGAAACTGCCTTTGCAAGGGGCTCGATAACGGTGTTGTCGGGGTCGTCAATGAGTATCATGATGTGGGGGAGTTCAAGTGGAGCGCCCTGTCTGACCTTGATACGTGGGGGGATTCGCTCTATAACTGTAGCTTCGGTCGCACGTAC
>JAFOMV010000016.1 GCA_017418765.1 Ruminococcus sp.
ACTGAATCTGCTTACATATTTTCCGTCATCTTGCACAGAAATCCCTTGACATACGTCAGTATGCCTGCGAAATTTCTATACAATCTGACGAAAAATCTGTCGGCGCATATTCAGCACAAGTTTTGTGCGGTGTTGCCTTAACGGGATGAATGATTATGTCAGGACTTGACGAAACAGGCAGAAACAGGTATAATAATAGAGTCAGTGCCGGATGTTTTGCGTTTGTTATACTTATCCCGTATAAAAGGGAGATGTTTATATATTTACTGCGCTATAGGCAGCACTTATTATTAAAAGGATGGTACAAAATATGAGATATACTGCAAGGTTCACAGCTATGGCAATGGCGTTTGCTTTTGTTTTTTCAGCAGCGGCTTGTTCTTCAGAAAAAGTATCCTCGGTAACGAATACTTCTGTAAGTGAAACTTCTGCACCTGCAACAGAGGAGGAAACAACAGAAGAAGCTGTTCCTGCTATGGCTGCTGCAAATGATATTGTCAAGGGTAATTTCTACGATGCTAACGGCAAACTTCTTGTAAGCTCTGAAGTACAGGATGACGGTTCAGTGAAGCGTGTATACGAAAAGGATTACGCAATACCTTTTGCCAATATTATCACAGAGATGTCAGCAGGCTATGATACAGCTTTTAACGATGTTCTCATGGAGGCTAATCCCTCTGGCAGTTCATTCGCTTCCCCTGCTGGAAAGTCCATACAGCTCACCCTTGACGCCGATGTGCAGAAGGCTATATATGAGTACATGGACGAGAAGAATATCAAGGGTTCGTGCGTTGTACTGAGAAGCGACGGCTCTATCCTTTCGCAGGTAAGCTACCCCTCATATGACCCCACTACCGTAAAGGATCAGAAATATGACGAAGACCTTGCATGGGGAGATGTGGGAAACAAGGCTTTCCAGAACTACGAACCCGGTTCATGCTTCAAGATAATGTCGGAGGTCATCGCTGATAAGCACGGCATTTATGAACAGTGGGACGAGGGAGAATGGGACTTCGGCGGTACTCCTATCGTAAACTGGGACCATGAGACCAACAAGAACAGCTACCCTATGTCACGTTCGCTGTACTGGGCATTTGTAAGCTCATCCAATATTTTCTTCGCCAAGACATTTGACCAGATAGGCGTTGACGGAGTTCTTGACGATCTTGAGACTATGTTCCATTTCGGCGCTGAATGTGATATACCATGTGATTTTGGTGATATAGAGAACAATGTGGAGATATACTGCGATGATGACCTGAGAAGGACTGCATTCGGACAGTCATACGTTCTGACCTGCCCCATTTACCTTGCGGCACTTGGCAGAGAAGCTGTATTCGGTGATATGGTGCGTCCTTTCGTGTTCAAGAATATTGTTGATACCAATGACGGCAAGACCGTGATCGGTGAGGGCTCCAAGTCAGGTGATGTTATTGCATCGATCCCCGAAGCTTACCGTCAGGGACTGAAAGACGGCATGATCGGAGTTGCATCCGAGACAGGCATCTATCCACCCGAAGGCTATACTCTCTATGCAAAAACAGGTACTGCCGAGACATGGTTCGATGATGATTTCCTATATATTACGGGAGCTTTAGTCAATGAAAAGGATGCCCCGAAGGCTTCATATACCGATTACAGCAATTATGGTGACAAGGGTTCGTACTCAATAGTATTGCAGGTGCAGAATCCGTCAGAGCTGGGATATTCCTTTGCTATCCACGCATCTGCACTTTACGGGGATATAATCGATATACTTCTTAAATAAACATGTATTTGCAGGGCGCACAATGTGCGCCCATTTTGTTTATATATGTGGATCGGTCAAATGCCGGATTTGTAGGGGAGGGCGGCCTCCCCTACAAATTTAATATCAATAAAATGGACTTGCGTGTTGATGTGCCAAATAATGCTTGACGAAATTTGTAAATAATAGTATAATATTGTTATATATAAAAAGATAAAGTACGTGATGTACAAAAGGATGGATATATTATGATAACAAAGGGAATAATTGCATGCGCTGTACTGTCAGCAGCAGGAATTGCGGCTCTCTGCTCTTGTACCGCTGATTCTGACCTAATTCATGTAGCCCCGTATATTCCTGAGTCTTCCCAGACTGACAATGCAGATTTAGGCGATACTGCATCAGATGAGAATGTCAATACCGGGACTGCTTCCGAAACCTCAACCACCACAACCACTACGACTACTACCACCACTACGGCGGTTCTCAGGGGCAATGTCTATGACTGCAACCGTACGCTCCTCACTTACAGCACAAGAAGTGAACAAGGGGAAGAAATAAGGCACTTTTCTGACGGGTACAAGTATTCGTTTGCAAATATTATCAGTGAGATTTCAGCAGGCGTTGATACCGAAATGGAGGAGACTCTCAGGACGAAGAATCCTTCCCCTGTTGACGGCGACGAAAATGTCGGACAGTCCATTCAGCTGACCATAGACGGGGAAAAGCAGAACGCTATCTTCAATTATATGGAAAGTCAGGGGATGGCAGGCTCTGTGGTTGTAATGCGTACAGATGGCTCTCTGCTTGCTGAGGTGAGCTATCCATCATATGACCCTGTTCTTTATACTCAGGATGAAAGCTACGCTCAGGGGCTGGAATACGGCGCTGTTGCAAATAAGGCCTTCCAGAATAATCCTCCCGGTTCGTGCTTCAAGATAATGTCAGAAGTAGTATCTGATATGAACGGTATCACCTGCCTTTACGATGAAGGAACATGGGAGATAGACGGTGCGACTATAGTCAACTGGGATCATGATACAGGCTACTATCCTGTTCCCGAAAGAACGCTCTATTCTGCATTTGTGAATTCATCGAATATATTCTTTGCCAAGTCATTCGATCAGATAGGCGTGGACAAGGTAATGTCCGACCTTGACGGTGTGTTTCATTTTCTCAGTCCGATATACTGCGATTTCGGCCCTATCGAAAACAATTTTGAGGTGTACAGCGGTGATGATCTGAGAAGAAGCGCATTCGGTCAGGCATATGTAAGGACCTGTCCCATCTATCTTGCCGCACTGGGCAGGGAAGCTGTTTTCGGTGATATGCCAAAGCCTTTCGTAGTTCAGAGCATAGTTGATACCAATGACCCGAACGATCAGGTGTTCCCCGGCTCGGCACCTTATGAGTGGCTTGGAAGTATTCCCGGTGAGTGCCGTCAGAATCTTCTTGACGGAATGGCAGGCGTTGGCGGAAACCTCGGACTTTACTGGCCTGAGAATTACCGCTTCTATGCAAAAACAGGAACTGCCGAAACAGGCGGAGAGGATATACTTTACATAACAGGTGTACTTCAGGAGGTCAATGACGTAAGCTGCAACAATGCGGTATGGTCCGATTACAGCGGATATAACGGCTCTTACATCGTTGTTATGCAGCTCCAGAACCCGACAAGATTTGATTTCGATTTTGCCAGTGAATCAGGCGGTCTCTATCAGGGACTCATAAATATAATTACATCATAAAGAAATACCGCCGTTTGATGCGTTGCTTTTGTGAAAGATCTATACGTGTCTGTTGAGGATAGCTTTCTGAGAAAGTTTCCCCGATAGATGCATATAAAGCTTTCATAAAGCAATACAGCAAACGGCGGTATTTTTAAACTATATTATGGTCAAAGACGAGTATGTGGTAGATATGTTCATTTACTTCGGTCTCAAGGTCTTTATCAGCCTCTTTTATTACATCGGCTCCTTTATCTTTCAGCTGTCTGTATTCATATTCAGTAAGCAGCAGAAAATACTTTTCTTTTCCTTCCATATCCTTAAACCACTGCTTCGATGACTGGTAATGTCTTTTGGCTATCACGTTATCCTTCAGGACTATCTCTCTGACTTTTACTTTATTGCCTGAAATAACAGTGACAGCGTTTGTCTGCCAGAATGTTGCGTAGCCGTTGCAGAGCTCCATATCTTCAAGAAGATCAGTTAGCCCGAACAGATCATTATTTTCGTGCGGGTCACTCGGCATATGAACAGTATTCATAGTGTTCATGCAGCTCACTATCACAGCAGGTAAAGCCAGTATTACTGCGATCCTTGAAATGGTTTTATTCTGAAGCAATGCCCACCTTATAAAGAGTATGCTTAGTATGAGTGCAGTCCCGAATACAGGGGTAAGTCTCCATTCGGCTACGGAAAGCACACCGCATATATAGCCTAACAATACAATTGATGTGACAGCCCAGTGTATCCATATCCAGTATCGAATAGCCTTACCGAAACGGTTCCTCTGATATTTAGTGTAAAAACAGGTCGCAATTACAGGTATGACTGCCAGAAGCAGCGCATTAATTATGTAGAAAAGGTTATTAAGCCCGCTTCCTTCCATCAGCTTCTGACCTTCCATGCTTTCTGCGCCAAGCAGGCTTAACCACGCCATAGGAAGCTTTCTGACGTGTTCGGGCCAGGTATCCATTGATGAATACATAGAGTTTGCATCCTGATATCCTGCGGTAAGGTCGCCTACCCATTGCTGATTGAGTATTATACCAAGCATGGTCATAATACCTATTGAGATGAGTACTGTGACAGTACGAAATGCCCGTTTGCCTGTGAGCCTGTTTCTGATATCGGTAAAAAACTCAGCAGCTATGGCTGCCATAAACGGCAGAGTGAATATTGATATTGCAGATATACCGTCTGTTGCGGCGAACATTATGAATAGTGCCAGACCACATATCAGCAAAGTTATATGTATCACGGTACCGACTGATTCTCTGCCCTGTAGAGATTTGCGATTGGCTTGTCTACAGGTCTTTATAAGGTTGAAGTAAAGGGTAATGCCGATAAGCAGAAAGAGGATACCAAGAGTGTAATAAATGGTATGCCCCCAGAATATTTCCCTTAGCTTTTTAGAGGAAAGAGTTACGGCAAGGAATACAGATGTACCCAATGCAGCACTTCGCAGACCCATACCTACAGATACCTGCATGAGGAACATAAAAGCTGTAATGATAATGAAAAAAGCCGCCATACCTATCAGATGTGTTGTCAGCGAAAGTCCGAAAAGGTGTATAAGCGGCTGCATTATAAGATTGACACCGAACGGCAGAAAGCATGCGTATCTGAAATTCGGATCATAGACACTTCCGCTTTCATATGAAGCGTTAGCCCACATGAGAGTATCAGTGCAGTCGGAGTGGAACTCATTTTTTGAGCCTGCCGCAACGTAATAAAGCGTTGCAGCGGCAACTGTAAGAAAAATGAAAAAAGAGAAAAAATATGTCAGACTTGTCCCTAAGCTGTTAAAATCGATTGCCTTAAAACGATCAATGCCGTTATCCAATTTATAAGTGTTTGCGCTGCTGCCATTTTTTCTTGTAATATTCAGCCTGCGCTTTTTCTTTGTTTCGGCATCAGAGCAGTTTTCTGCCATAGGCTTGCTCCTTTCCCTATTTTTTAGTGTACAGGAGTATCTTTCTTGCGAAGAAATTCCACATGAACGATACGGCAGTAGAAACAAGTTTAGCAATTATCTGAAACAGATTTGTAGTATCGCCAAGCCATATCTCGAATAGTTTGGTGATACCTATAGTTATCAGAAGTCCTACAACTCCGATAGCGGCAAAGCTGAGAAATTCCATCAGCTTGTTCTTTACCTTTGATTCCTTGAATATCCAGAACGTGCTGATGATGTAATTCACTGCCAGACCTGCTACGAATGAAAGGGAATTGGCTACCCAGCCAAGTTCCTTTCTGTCACCGAAAACGAAGTGGAAAAGCAGCCATGAGACTGCGAAATCCACCAGAAAGGCAAGTCCGCCCACAAAGAGATAACGGAAAAACTGTATCAGAGTGTTATCAGTATCCCCGACAAACAGCTTTTTGAACTGTTTGTCACGGATGATCTGCTTTATTTCTTCCATTATTTCTGCTTCTCCTCGTGATATTCTTTTTCGGTATTGACGTTCCAGATAGCGGATTTATCAGTGCTTCCGCTCTTTATAGCCTTTACAGCCTCGAAGGATGTTACCATTGAGTGGTCGATGTTGTTATAGCGGTGCTGACCGTTACGTCCTACGCAGAAAAGGTTGGGGATGGTATCAAGGTATTCGATAAGGGTATCCATCTCCTCATAAGTATCGAAGTAAGCAGGATATGCCTTCTTTACCTTTTCCATGTGGGTATCAAGCACCTGGTCGGCGCTGCTGATAAGACCAAGCTTTACCATTTCCTTTACGCAGAAGCGTGAGAACTGTTCCTCAGTCATATTCCAGAATTTGTCGCCCTCAGTAACGAAGTATTCAAGACCCACCCATACAGTGTGGCTGAGGTCCTTTACCATGTAAGGTGACCAGTTGTTGTATATCTGAAAACGTCCCATCTTTACACGTCTGTCCTGAACGTATACCCAGCAGTCAGGCACGATATTGCCGACAGTACGCATAGTTGTCTTGTTTTTCAGGTTAAGCTTCGGGACAAGTACACCAAGTGTCATATAATCACGGTAGGGGAGACCTGCTGCGATACGTGCAGGGCCTTCGGGAACATCGTTCATGCCTGCCACAAGGTCCTTAACAGGCATAGAGGATATTACGTAGTCTCCGTCAAGTCTTATCTCTTTGCCGTCCTTTACGTAGGAAACGCCTGAGAGAGAGCCGTCCTCGTTCTTGTGAAGCTTCTTGACAGAGGCTTCCATTATAATATTACCGCCAAGTTTTTTCACTTCATCAGCAGTAACTTCCCACAGCTGACCGGGACCAAGCTTAGGGTATTTGAATTCTTCGATGAGAGAGGTGTTTACTTCTCTGTCCTTGACATTGAACAGTTTGCCGAAGAAGTCCTTGATTATGCCCACGATAGAAAGACCCTTTGTACGCTGAGCGCCCCATGAAGCATCTATTTCGCTGGGGTGACGTCCCCACAGGTTCTCGGTGTAGTACTCAAAGAACATGGAATAAAGCTCCTTACCGAAGCAGTTGATGTAGAAATTCTCCAGATTGTTCTCGGGACGCTTGTGGAATACAGCTGCAAGATAGCTGATACCGACTTTGAGTGTTGTGAAGAAGCCGAAGTTTTTGATGGTCTCAGGCTTGAGAGATACCGGATAATCGTAGAATTTATCATTGAAAAGTATACGTGATACTCTGTGCCTTCTCAGCATTACACGGTCAGTTGTCTTAGGGTCGGGACCGCCGTTTTCGAGTGTTACATCTCTTTTCAGATATTTGTCATCCTTTGACGGTACGCCCTGCATGGGAAGCATATTGCTCCACCACTGATTGACTTCGGGTATCTTTGAGAAAAAGCGGTGACCGCCCATATCCATGCGGTTGCCTTTATAGTTTACAGTCTTGGAAATACCGCCTATAGCATCAGTTTCTTCAAGGACAGTTACATCATATTCGTTTGTGTTATCTTTAAGCAATTCGTAAGCAGCTGTAAGACCCGCAGGGCCTGCACCTATTATAATGACTTTTTTCATTTGTTCTCCTCCTTGGTAAATGTATTTATAGCAATACACAACTATTATATCACATACTGTAATTATTTGCAAGCAAAAATAATTGTATTAAACAGACTGTCATACTTGACAAAATCATAGTAATACTATATAATTAATTGTGTATTATGTTGTTGCTCATAACTGAGCGTATACGAGGTGCCTTATGACTGAATATCTTACTAAATATATGGCGGATGTTGCAGAACGTCTTGAAAAATGCACAGATAAAAATGAGCTTGATGCTGTATTGTCTGAACACAAAGATAAGATAGCCTTTATGCAGCATGAAAGAATAGTACACTTTCTTGTTACCTTTATGTTTGCTGTGATACTTTGTATATTCATAGCCATCCTGCTTTTTATGGATAACAGCGGGAGCGGCGTGAACATTGGTGTAACGGCGGTGATAGTTATCATTCTGATACTGGAAGGATTTTATATAAAGCATTACTACTTCCTTGAAAATACGGTCCAGAAGATGTACAGGGTATATGATGATATTCTTGCAAAACAGAAAGCATTGGCAGGTGATAAAAAGTGAAGAAAAAGGAAATAGCCGAACTTGCGGTCACTGAGCTGAAAAAGCTTTACCCCGATGCGTCATGTACTCTTGATTATGATGAACCGTATCAGCTTATGTTTGCTGCACGGCTTGCGGCACAGTGTACAGATGCGAGAGTAAACATCGTCACAAAGACACTTTTCAAGAAATATCCCACGCTTCAGGCGTTTGCCGATGCTGACCTTGCAGAGCTTGAACAGGATGTTAAGCCCTGCGGATTTTACCATACAAAGGCAAAGAGCCTTAAAGAAATGGCAGGACAGCTTATCAATGATTTCGGCGGCGAAGTTCCCGACACTATGGATGAGCTCCTCACTCTTTCGGGAATAGGCAGAAAGACCGCAAATCTCATGCTGGGCGATGTTTTCGGCAAGCCTGCTATGGTTACGGATACTCATTGCATACGCATCACGGGCAGACTGGGACTTACCGCAAACAAAGAGCCTGCAAAGGTTGAAAAAGACCTTGTAAAACTGATACCGCCCGAAGAATCATCGGATTTCTGTCACAGGACGGTGGAATTCGGCAGGGATATCTGCAAGGCGAGAAGTCCGAAATGTACGGAATGTCCGCTGAATTATTTCTGCAAATACTATTCAAAACAATAAAAAGGAGAAATGACAATGTTATTCGATTTTCAGCTTGAAACTCCCTCCGAGGGACTTGTGGATATTACCCGTGAAGTCAGTGAAGCCGTTAAGGAAAGCGGCGTATACGAAGGTATATGCGTGATCTTTTGCCCTCATACAACAGCGGCTGTCACAATAAACGAAAACGCCGATCCTGATGTAAGGTCAGATTTTGTTATGGGTATGGATAAAATATTCCCTGATATGGTACAGTTTCGTCATGCTGAGGGAAATTCCGATGCTCATCTGAAATCCTCAGCAGTAGGCGCAAGCGAAACTGTCATCATCAACAAAGGCAAACTTCTTCTCGGCACATGGCAGGATATCTACTTCTGCGAATTCGACGGCCCGAGAACACGCAAATTCTATGTTAAGGTAATGGGTGAATGATGATGGATGAGAATATCCGCAAACTTTCTGATATAGTCGAAAACTCGCAGAGAATAGTTTTTTTCGGAGGCGCAGGGGTTTCAACTGAAAGCGGCATCCCCGATTTCAGAAGCGTTGACGGCCTTTACTCACAGCAGTGGGATTATCCCCCTGAGACTATCCTGAGCCACACTTTTTTCGAGAGCAAGACCGATGAATTTTACCGCTTTTACAGAGCAAAAATGCTGTGCCTTGATGCAAAGCCAAATGCCGCACATCTGAAACTTGCAGAGCTGGAAGCACAGGGAAAGCTTACAGCTGTTGTGACCCAGAATATTGACGGTCTCCATCAGGCGGCAGGCAGTAAAAAGGTTTATGAGCTTCACGGAAGCGTACTCCGCAACTACTG
>JAFOMV010000104.1 GCA_017418765.1 Ruminococcus sp.
GCCATGAATGAGGATAGCCTTATCATAGATGTGGGCGGCGACGATGCAGGTGCTGTCGCTCTCGGAAGATACGCCGAGGAACTTGAACAGTTCAGCGATGATATAGATATGTTCTATGTCATAAACCAGCGCCGTACTCTTACTTCTACCCCCGATGAGGTAACAGCCCTTATGTACGAGATAGAAGCCGCCGCAAGGATGAAGCATACTGCGCTTATCAACAATACCAACCTCGGAAACGAGACTACACTGGAAATAGTGGAAAGTTCACGTAAATTTGCCGAGGAAACTTCACAGAAAACGGGTCTTCCCGTTATATATACCGTCTACCCCGAGGATATCGCAGACCAGACTGACGCAGCCGATAAATTCGCTGCCAATATCTGCGTAAAGCCTATCTGGGAACGGTGATAATCAATGCGTAATTCGTAATGCGTAATGCGTAATTCCGATGTTCGCCTGCGCTTACTGATCCGGATAAACGATGATTCTGATCCGTCCCGACAGGGACACCGCTAATTACGAATTATGCATTACGCATTACGAATTAAACTGAAAGGAGCGATGAGTGAATGGCTAAGATGACAGTTATTACCGAGCGCTGCAAGGGCTGCGGTTTGTGTACAGCTGCCTGTCCCAAGAAGATCGTATCTCTCCAGAAGGAGAAGCGTAACAAGAAGGGTTACTTCTACGCTGAATGTACCGATCAGGACGCCTGCATAAGCTGTGCTATGTGCGCTACTATGTGCCCTGACTGCGCTATCGTTATCGAAAAATAATTATCCGAATTTGAAAGGAGCTGTTTAGCTTTGGAAAGAAATCTTATGAAGGGTAACGAGGCTCTCGCTGAGGCTGCTATCAGAGCAGGCTGTAAGTGCTTCTTCGGATACCCCATCACTCCTCAGACAGAACTTGCTGCTTACATGGCTAAGCGTATGCATAAGGCAGGCGGCGTATTCCTTCAGGCTGAGTCTGAGATCGCTGCTATCAATATGGTTCTCGGCGCTGCTTCAACAGGCGTCAGAGCTATGACTTCATCATCATCACCCGGAATCTCTCTCAAGAGCGAAGGTGTATCATATATCGCAGGTTCAGACCTTCCTGCTGTTATCATCAACGTTGAAAGAGGCGGCCCGGGTCTCGGCGGTATCCAGCCATCACAGGCTGACTACTGGCAGGCTACAAAGGCTCTCGGTCACGGTGATTTCCAGCTTCTGGTTTATGCTCCTGCTTCAGTTCAGGAAATGGTTGACTACGTTGTCAAGGCTTTCGACCGTGCTGACAAGTACCGTATGCCTGCAATGATCCTCGCTGACGGTCTTCTCGGTCAGATGATGGAGCCTGTTACATTCCCTGAGATCAACCCCGATGCTTACGATAAGAGCAGCTGGGCTGCAAACGGCCACAAGAACAAGAGAGAGCACCACATCATCAACTCACTCTACCTCAAGCCCGATGAGCTTGAAAAGTCCATCGTTGACAGATTCAAGAAGTACGACATCATCAAGGAGACAGAAACAGAGGCTGAGCTTTACCTCACTGAGGACTGCGATATCCTTCTCTGTGCATTCGGCGCTACTGCAAGAGTAGTAAAGTCTGCTGTAAACTCTGCAAGAGAACTGGGCATCAAGGCAGGTCTCTTCAGACCTAAGACCCTCTGGCCTTTCCCTGTTAAGGAGATCAACGAGGCTGCTAAGAACGCTAAGTGCCTCCTCAGCGTAGAAATGTCTATGGGACAGATGGTAGACGATATCAAGCTGGCTATCAACTGCTCAAAGCCCGTTCACTTCTACGGAAGAACAGGCGGCGTTATCCCAACACCTGTTGAGGTGCTTGAGGAGATCAAAAAACTCGGAGGTGCTAAGTAATGGCTGTTGTATTTGAAAGACCAAAGTCGCTTATCGACGTTCCTACTCATTACTGCCCCGGATGTACTCACGGTATCGTTCACAGGATCCTCTGCGAAGTTATCGATGAAATGGGTATCGAGGGCGATACAGTCGGCGTATGTCCTGTTGGATGCTCCGTTATGGCTTACGATTACTTCAACTGTGATATGATTGAGGCTGCTCACGGACGTGCTCCTGCTGTTGCTACAGGCGTTAAGCGTACAAATCCCGATAAATTCGTATTTACATACCAGGGCGACGGTGACCTTGCTGCTATCGGTACTGCCGAGACAGTTCACGTTGCTACAAGAGGCGAGAACATAGTTGTCATCTTCATCAACAATACCATCTACGGTATGACAGGCGGACAGATGGCTCCTACAACTCTCCCCGGTCAGGTAACTCAGACTACTCCTTTCGGAAGAAGCCCTGAGCTTGCAGGCTACCCTGTAAA
>JAFOMV010000105.1 GCA_017418765.1 Ruminococcus sp.
AAGATCGGTATTACCTCTGAGATAAGACAGAGTTCAAACGGTAAGGAGTTATACACAAATCTTTACTCAGTTCAGGCTCAGAAGTTTATATATGATAATCTGGAGGCAGTCATTTCCCAGCATGGTGTTGAAAAACAGGACGTATAAATAGTGACATCACGGAGGCTTATATGAAAAAAACATTCTCCGCATTATTCTTTGCTCTGCTTGCGGCAATATCATCGAATACCGCAGCACTGCACTGTAATTCGGCTGAGGAAGCTATGATCGGTGATATTAACGGAGATGCATTGGTAGACGGCAGAGATGCAACGGCTTTACTGACCGCATACGCTTCTGAATCAGCAGGAAAGACAGATACGTTATCGGCGGAACAGCGCAGAGTTGCTGATGTAAACCGTGATGATATAGCAGACGGGCGTGATGCTACTGTGATCCTGACTTATTATGCCAAACAGTCAGCAGGAGAGGATATACTGTTTGAAACGTATCTGGAATCTATCAATACCGATATTGTTAGCAGTATGCCGCTTCATGACAAGGTATGTCAGATGTTTATAGTAAGGCCCGAAGAACTTACGAACGGAGCTGAATACTATTCTGCTTCTGAAAAGCTGAAAGACAGTCTTAAGAAATACCCTGTAGGCGGACTGATACTTTTCACAAATAATATGAGATCACAGGAACAGGTCACGGAGTTTATAAGCGGCGTAAAAGAATACTCATCAGAAATAGGATGTGTTCCGCTGTTTTTTGGTGTTGATGAAGAAGGCGGAAGTGTTTCACGCTGTGCTGAGGCTTTGGGGACAGCTTCATTTGAGCCGATGTTCAATTACAGGTATATGGGAACTGATAAAGCACGTTCAAATGCAAGAACGATCGCCGAGGATATAGGTAAGCTGGGATTTGATCTTGACTTTGCACCTGTAGCCGATACGTGGTCTAATAAGTATAACACCGTTATCGGCAGACGTGCCTACAGTGATGATTTCAAAGAGACTGCAAATCTTGTTGAATCCGCTGTGAAAGGATTCATGGATGGCGGTATACATTGTACCTTAAAGCATTTTCCGGGGCATGGTGATACGATAGAGGATTCTCATTATGGATTTGCGGTTTCGCACAGATCTGCCGAACAGCTCAGGAATAACGAGTTCCTTGCCTTTGACAAGGGCATAAAGGCTGGTGCTGATATAGTTATGGTGGGACATATAACAGTTCCTGCTATAGACGATCACCCTGCTTCTATGTCGGAAAAGCTCATACAGGGCGAATTGAGAGGTACTCTTGGATTCGATGGGGTGATAATGACAGATGCGCTTGGAATGGGAGCTATTGCTAATGCCTACAGCAGTTCCGTGTGTTCTGTTATGGCGGTTGAGGCAGGCAATGATATCCTCCTTTCGCCTAAAGACCTCAGAGAAGCGGTTGACGGTATAGAGGCGGCTGTATCTAATGGGATGATATCAGAAGAACGTATAAACGAAAGCGTAAGAAGAATTCTCAAAGTTAAAGGCTTGCTTGAATAAATAAACTAAGGGCGCACATTAAGTGCGCCCATACTTTTCAGACGTTATATTTGTGGAGAATGACGGCGTTCCCGTTAGTATGGACTGCGATGAGGACATCTCCGTTTTCGTCGGCGGTATAAAGCCTGCATTCGGGTTCAAGGATGTCGTTTGCATTTCTTATCTCATTAATATACGGAAAATCTATACATTCAAAATCAGAGACAGTGCCGATGTAATTGCTTTCTTTTACGGTGTAATCAGAGGGATTCCAGCCTGTTATGCCATATTCATCTTCTCCTACTATAAGATCGTTGACCCTCCGCAAAACAATTTCAGTGCCGCTTTCGTAACGGGCGATAAGTATATATTTGCTTTCTTTTGTTGTGTATATCTCTGTATTATCCCAGTAATGATCGGGCTGGAAATCCCAGCCGTGACCTATCATCTCATCTTTGGTGAAGCGGTCAGACTTGCCGTTGAATGAGCATATCTGCAAGTAAACTGTGTCATCGATAGTAAGTTGGAAAATCTTGTCGCTTATGGCCATTGAGCCTTGCCAATTTTCGGTTCCATGCGGAGTTTCAGCTTGCTCCGGTTGTACAGCTGTAACTGCGCTTGTTTTATTAGTTTGTGTTGCTGTTGAAGCTGTCGCAGATTGGGAGTGTTCTGCTTTTGGGGTGATGTGTGACTGCACATTTTCAGCCGTATTGTTTTCCTGCGTAACATTTGTTTTTTTGCCTGTTGACACAGAAGGGGACTGTTCTGTTTTGGCAGCGCTGTGTGACTGTACAGTTTCAGCCGCATTCTTCTCCTGTGGGGCATTGGTCCGTTCGGCTTCGGACACTGTAACTGCCGTTTCTGTCACAGCGTTAGTATTCACTTCACGGGCGGTTGAAACGGTGGAAAACTTTGTCCCTGATGTAGTTTCAGCTGTTTTTGATGTAAGCTTTGCGCTGTTTTCGGTTACAACGGAGACATCATTCTCCATCACGGGAACACTGTTCAGTCCGTTTACATAGATACCTGTACCTATAATAACAGCTATACAAACAGGACTTGCCGAAAGCAGAAAATGTCTCATTGCCTTGTTTCTGCGTGATTTCTTGTCTTCATATTCGTGTACCCGTCTGAATACACGTTCCTGCATTTCTTTATAGTCTCTCATATTCAAAACCCTCCATTTCGAGCTGTGATCTCAGTGACTTTCTGGCACGGTAGACTAAAGTTTCGATATTGTGGACGCTTTTTCCCATAACAGCGGCGGCTTCCTTGTTGCTGAATCCCTCGAAATATATCAGCCAAAGCACCTGCCTGTACTCCGCTTTCAGCTTTGACATGGCGTGATGTACGGCTATTTTACGCTCCTCACGCAGATAGGATGATTCAATGCATTCCTCATCCGACATTATTTCAGGGACAGAATCTATTGACACTTCCGAATGCTTTGAATTTCGGCGCAGATAGTCAACAGCGATATTTCTGCCTATGGTGTAAAGCCATGTGCGGAATGAACCCTTGCCTTTGTCTTTTGGCTTTTTTGTTCCGAGAAGAACGAATGTATCTTCTGCAAGGTCTTCGGCGGTATGGATATTTCCGACAATGCTGTTAAGGTAAAGTGTAAGTCCGTCTGTGTACTGCATTATTATCTCTGCAAGTCCGTCCTCGTCACTCTCATCACGGAAACGGCGGTAGCTACTTGCACCGTTATCCATTGACATTCTCCTTTCTGAAAGATAATTGCCTTTCACCTATTACACGAAACACATACAGCATACCTCACAGAGAAACAAAAGTTAAAATAAAAAAATATATATTTTCATGCAGCACTTGAATATCCTGCTGCGATTGTTATTGATGAAAACAGGAAAACAGCAGAACTTGCTGCTCGCAGGTCAAAACAAGTTCTGAGGATCCGCTGAAGTACCTGTATACCGATAGGAGGGGATGATATGACAGATAGTGAACTGGCTTTAATGCTTAGTCGTTCTCCGCATGAAGCTCACAGAAAACTGCTGAAGCAATATGGAAGCTATGTTTACGCTATAGTCTACAATAAGCTGAGAAGCTGCGGTACTTCCGAAGATATTGAAGAATGTGTCAGTGATGTTTTTGCAGACCTGTTCTTTGAACTTGACGAGGGAAGTATAAGCAACATAAAAGCTTTTATCGGAACAATAGCCAAGCGTTCCGCAATAGACCGCTTCCGCAGTCTTTCTTCAAAGCTGAATAAGACCGGATATATTGACGAAGACGATATGCAGGAGCTTGCTTCTGATTTTGATGTTGAGCACATCTCGGATAAGAATGAACTGAGACATATACTGCTTGACAAGATAGACGAGCTGGGAGAGCCTGATTCGACTATAATAATTCAAAAATTCTATTATAACAAGTCATCTGCTGAGATCGCTGAAAAAGTAGCTATGACCGCATCATCAGTGCGTTCAAGATGTACAAGAGCTATGGAAAAGCTGAGAAGGTCTCTTGCGGAATCAGGCATAACCGGATAAGGAGGCAACGTTTATGAAGAAAAGAGATAATATATTCGACTGCCTCGAAAACGCCGAGGGCAGCGAGATGGAAATGATCGCAGAAAAGACACCTGAGCTCAATGATGAGCAGACAGAAAGGATCCTTAAAATGAGCGAAAGAAAGTATAATATAAAGAAAAGAAACAATATATCTAACAGTCAAAGTGATGAACCTGACAATGGATATTCGGCAGAGGGCGTAGAGGAATACAGACGTCCGGCATGGATGAGATTTACCGCAGCCGCTGCTGTACTTGTCCTTGCAGGCGGAGTGATAGCTTTGAGCCACAATCTTCTTAAAAGGAGAAGCCCCGATATCACAGTGCCGAATGTACCTAATGTTCAGGTAACTACTTCATCAACAGGAACAGGCAGCACAGAAAGTCAGTCTTCAACGATAGCGTATGCGGACTATTCTGCAAGCGGCACAGACACAGCCGATTCAATAGCCGCTGAAACGACTTCCACTGCTGCTGTGATTCAGCAGCAGTCAGAAACGCCATCAAATGCTGAAATACCTGTACCGCAGACGGAAAGCGCTCATGCAAACGCTCTTTCTGAAAATGATTGCAGCAATGTTATAAAGCAGTATATTGATGAGACTATAACATATGAGGAGATAGTTCAGACTCCGTGCAGAGAATACCTTGACCTTAGTGATACATTTACTGCGACAGCCAATGTTACAAATGGCAGCTTTGCTGATGAGTATGCAAACCCTTATGTTTACACGATAAAATTCGTACATTATACCGATCCGAAATTCAATACTGTCAGCGACATAAAAAATTATGTTGTTGACTGGGCTGACCGCTGGAATGACGGAAACACTTTTGATATAAACAAGATGTTTGGTCAGACTATAGTTCCGGGGCAGACCATCACATATGATACCTTTGTTGCGGAGGAAATATTTGTATATACCGAATATAACGGCAAAATATACAGAGGAATAAGCAGTGATATATCGCCTGATGAGTTCCAGACACACGAGCAGTTTTATGCTGGTGAGAGCAAGGCAATGAGATGGGGAAAGGATCACTTCAGAAATATAACAGCTTCTTCCTTTGAAGATTACAGGGTAAATGAAGGCGGCGAAAGCGGTTACTATGGTCTGTACAGGTACTACTACAACGATGGTACGAACTGGAGGATCGATCTTTCAAAAGACAGAGAGCTTAGTTATGACGAATGCAGAGCACTATTATCGTGACACAAAACTGTGAAAATTTTTTTTGAAATATGTGTCCTATTTTCTGAAGGTCATGCGAATGTATATTATGTAAACGGAAAAACCGTGAAAGATGAGAGATAAATAGTCTCATCGAAAATATTTTTCAGGAGTGATTTTTTATGAAAAAAATGGTTACAAAAATAAGTGCAGCTGCTCTTTCTGCTGCTATGGTATTAGGCAGCAGCGCTGTCCTTTCAGCAGGTGCTGAGGGCGAGGATGCAGCAGTATCAACTACAACTGCCGCAGAGATATCAACATCAACTGAGACAACTACAACTGTTGCTGAGACCGTTTTAACGACCTCAACCGCTGCTGTAACAGAGGCAGCTGCAACTACTTCAACAGTTGCTGCTACAGAGGCTGCAACTGCTGCTGCTTCAACAACAACTCAGCCTGCTGCTGTTACTATGAATAACCTGGCAGGCAAGTGGGAGTATCAGGTATCAAGCGGAAATGATACTGTTGATAAGGGCGCAAAGAGCAATGGTACTGTTGAGATAAAGGCAGACGGTACATTCACATATACCAACGCTGAAAACAAGACTTCAACAGGTACAGTTAAGATAGAATCAGATGAAATTGCAGGTACAAAAATAACAGTTATCAATTTTTATATAGGTTCAACAGTAAGCTTTGGCGGAGCATACCGCAGCGCTAACGAGATATCTATAGGAAACGGCGGAATGTCTCGTCTTGTACGCAATACAAATAATGCTGCTGCTACAACACAGGCTGTTACTACAACCGCAAAGGCAAACACAAATGATTCTCCAAAAACAGGGGATACATTCCCGGCACTTGCTATGACAGCTGCACTTCTTTCTGCTGCTGCACTCAGCATCTCTACAAAGAAGAGAAACAAGTAAGAGTGCTTTATATTCACGAGTTATGATCTGCTGTGCAGGTCATTATATAGCTCATTCTTCATATGAACGATGAGCGTAACTCCATACACAACCCCATCCTTTTTCAAGCGGACTGAAGCATTTCGGTCCGCACTTTTTTATATCTCCATTTCAGTAAAGTACATTCCGCCGAAAAGCCTGTACATTATCTGTTCGAGCCTTTCCTGACTGTCACGGCAGCCCATGATAACATAATTCTTAGCTATGCTGTTCATACCGCCTGCAATAAAATCCACAAGATACATTCGCTCATCGCCTGTAACACCACGTATAAAATGTTCACAGTCCATAAAGCTTTCATACTGAACATCGTATAGGCAATGCATCATATCATTTTTAACAAGAAGCTCAAGTATGTGCTTTTTTGAGATTATATATCCGCTGTAGTCTCTGCAAAAATCACGGAATATAGCTGAACGGCATGGTTTTTGATTTTTTTCAGGCATATAGCAGAACTGGCTTTTCAGTACAAACGCAATGACATTTTCCTTTTTGCCGAATAATGAGTAAAATGTCTGACGTGAGACCTGGGCTTTTTTGCATAGTTCACTGATCGAGATATCTTCAAAAGCTTTTTCTTCAAGTATGGAAAGCAGCGCATCTGAGATAAGCTGCTGTGAAAGAACAGCTGTTTTATTATCACCTGTATACATTGACAAACCTCCCTCTATTGTACAAGTTGTCTTAACTGCCTTGACAAATGTCAAAGTGTATGCTATGATTATATCATGGACTTGGACAAATGTCAAGTTATTATATGTTTATTACGGAGGTCAAAATTATGGCACAGATAACAAAAACAACTCTTATCGGCGATCTTCTCCAGATCAATGCAGAAGCAGCTGCTCCTGTTCTTCTTGGTATAGGTATGCACTGTCTCGGATGTCCTGCTTCACAGAATGAAACTATTGAGGAAGCTGCTGCTGTTCACGGCGTTGATGCCGATGCTCTCGTTGCTGAACTCAACGCAAAGCTTGGCTGAGCTGATATATGAATTACAGATTTTATGGCTGGGAAACAGCGGACTGTGTCCCTGTAACAGCTGAGTACACGGGGATCTCAGATCCCCGTTCGCTTTATGATGCACTTTCACATATATGGTGCAGATACACCTGCGCTCCGAGATTGCGTGAAAGCTGGAGCGAGGAGAACATTACTCTCGGCCAGTGCTCGATAACTGCTTTTCTTGTTCAGGATATTTTCGGCGGTAAAGTATACGGCATACTTCGCCCGCAGGGAAATTATCATTGTTATAACGTCATCGGGAACAGAGTTTTTGATCTTACCAGTGAACAGTTCGGCGATGAGAAACTAATATACGGCGGCGATCCCGAACAGCTTCGGGAAGTGCATTTTGCAAAGGAAGAAAAGCTCCGGAGATATGAATACCTCAGATCAGAATTAAAAAAATACTGTGATGATAAGGTATCGTTATCATAGCGATATACAGGTGTTTCCGGTATATCCAGCCGAACACAGTGCTGTGGTATTTTCATTAGAAGTGCCGCAAAGCAGTATTTTAAAACAACTAATGGTATTCCTACCCAACCATTATTGCAGGTATTTGAAAGATTATATGTTGCCATTTATCAGAAAACATGATATAATAGACGTAAGGAACGGTATATAATCAAGCGTATTATTTTGTATGGATAATTCCTGTGATCATGGAGGTGGAGCTGTGGATAATACTATTTTTACACCATGTGAAAGAATACCTGATCAAGCATATCAGATAAGCAGTCAGCTATGCGATGGCAATGCAACGAAAGAGACAAAGGCACTTTTCGCTTACTTGTGCGATGTGTACGGAAAACAGATCATTTCCGGTCAGGTAGCAGATGATGGTCTTGATAGCGATGAGTTTAAGGCTATATATGAAGTTACAGGAAAAAAGCCTGCAATTCTCGGACTTGACATGATGGATTATACTTCATCAAGAATTGCTTTTGGCGCAAAGAAGTCTGATGCTGTTGAGCGTGCGATAGATTTTCATAAGGAAAACGGTATAGTTACTTTCTGCTGGCATTGGAATGCTCCATGTAAGTATATCAAATGCGGCGTTGATAAAGAAAAAGGCCATCCATGCTGGTGGGGAGGTTTCTATACAAAAAACAGTACCTTTGATATCGGAGATGTCATGAACGGGATCGATACTGAAGGAAAAGAACTCATTGACAATGATATAGCTGAAATCGCCGAGCAGCTCCTTCGCTTGCAGGCAGCTGGTGTTCCTATTCTCTGGAGGCCGCTTCACGAAGCATCAGGAGGATGGTTCTGGTGGGGAGCAAATGGCGCAGAGCCATACATCAAGCTCTATAAGCATCTCTATGATCAGCTTACAAATAAGTATGGCTGTCATAATCTGATATGGGTATGGAATGGGCAGTCACCCGAATGGTATCCCGGTGATGAGTATGTCGATATAATAGGGGAAGATATATATCTTGATAAACATTCCCGTTCGGCAAGCGCTGAGAAGTTTTACGAGATATTCCAATACTCAGGCGGAAAGAAAATGATCGCTCTCACTGAGAATGGTATCGTTTTTGATATCGATAACGTTATTTCGGCCGGTACAATGTGGGCATGGTTCAACACGTGGAATTATGAATTCATTACTAAAAACGGCAGATTTTCGGACGAATTCACCGAAGCGGAGATACTGAAAAAAACATATCAGAGCGAATACGTTATAACTCTGGATAAGCTTCCTGAATGGCGATAGCGTTTCGGATGGACTTTTTAGAATTAATTCAGGGTTATTTGTAAGATTTTGCCTGAGATGATAATACATGAAAAATGGCAATGTGCTTCATTAGGAGACATTGCCTTTACTTTTATGCAAGGTACGAGGAAGTGAAGCAAAGCGGCTGAAAGCTGACATGCGTAAAGCAGAGTATATTAGGTATTGACAAATTACATACAGTATGGTACAATGAATGAGTAATCTGTCTAATATAACAGTTTATCAA
>JAFOMV010000106.1 GCA_017418765.1 Ruminococcus sp.
GCGGGGATAAGCTGAAGGTCTCAGTAAGATTCCGTAAAAGAGCAATTGCGCACCCACAGCTCGGCGAAGAGCTGCTTGAGCGTTTCAAGGAAGCAGTTTCAGCAGTCGGCACTGTGGATAAGCCCGCTAAAATGGAAGGACGCAGCATAGTTATGTTCGTTGTTCCAAAGACGGCTAAGTAAGGAGGATCATAAAATGGCAAAGGTAAAGGTTAAAACTCACTCAGGCGCTAAGAAGCGTTTTAAGATTACAGGAACCGGTAAGGTGAAGTATCAGCACACAAACAAGAGACACAGACTTACTCAGAAGGATACAAAGCGTAAGAGGATCGCTCGTAACGCTGGCGTTGCTGATTGCACAAACGCTCCTACAATCAAGAAGCTCGTTCCATACCTTTAATAGGTGCATCGGAGCATAAAGGATTTCCCGTAATTTTATTTTTGGAGGTAAAAGACTATGGCACGTATTAAAGGTGCAATGATGACTCGTAAGAGAAGAAATAAGACTTTAAAGCTTGCTAAGGGCTACTGGGGCGCAAAGAGCAAGCACTTCAAGATGGCTAAGCAGGCCGTAATGAAGTCAGGCAACTATGCATTCATCGGCAGAAAGCAGAAGAAGAGACAGTTCAGACAGCTCTGGATCGCAAGAATCTCTGCTGCTGCTAAGCTCAATGGCATGAACTATTCAACATTCATGAACGGCTGCAAGAAGGCTGGCATCTCACTCAACAGAAAGATGCTTTCTGAGATCGCTATTCATGATGCAGCTGGTTTCACAGCTATCGTTGAAAAGGCTAAGGCTGCTCTTTAATTGAGATTTGAAACACGCTCCTTTATCAAGAGCGTGTTTTTGTTAGGAGGCGAGGTGCCGATTCGGCATCTTGCGCCTCACACCTTTATTATAGGAGGTGTTCGTACTATTGGAAAACATCATAACATCAAAAGATAATCCCACTGTCAAGCTGTATCAGAAGCTTTCTTCCTCGAAAAAAGAAAGACTTCAGTACGGCTTATTCGTGTTGGAGGGACTGCGTATAACTGAGGATGCACTCAGGGACGGCAGTGTTTCACACCTCATCCTTACCGAAAATGCTTACAGCAAGACAGCGGATGAACTGTTGCAGGCTGATTTGAGAGATACAAAGGTACTTGTTATTTCAAATGAACTTGGAAACAGGATAGCTTCAACAGACAGCACACAGGGAGTTTTCGCCATTTGCCGCATACCATCTGGCAAAAAGCCTGCTTTCCGTGACAACGGCAGATATGTGGTGCTTTATGGACTTCAGGACCCCGGAAACGTAGGTATGGTAATACGTACTGCGGATGCTCTCGGTATCGACGGTATTATACTTTCGGGAAGCTGTGACCTCTACAGCCCTAAGGTCATACGCTCGACTATGGGCTCGGTCTTCCGCATGGCTATCTCTGTCATAAACGATACTGATGCATTGTTTGCACTGCTTGAAGAAAACGGAGTCGGATCTTCGGCAGCTGTTATCGACAGGGACGCCCTGAAGGTTACGGAGTGCAGTTTCACAGGCAGACATGCTGTATTCATAGGCAATGAGGGAAACGGTCTGCCTGCTGATGTGGCGGCAAGATGCACTCGCAGAGTGACTATCCCTATGAACGGAAATATAAATTCACTTAATGCTGCAATGGCGGCAGGTATTCTCATGTGGGAACTTAAAAAGTGATAAGTCAGCAATAAAGACAGATAAGGCGGTGAGGATATGGATGAGACTAAATACTGGATGTGGCTCTCGATGATATTCGGCACAGGCAGCCGAAGGATATGGGAAGCTATGTGCCTTTTTACTTCCGCTCAGGAAGCTTATGAAATGCTCTCGGACGGTTCGGTAGTTCTGAAGCTTTCAGATAAGGAAAATGACAATCTTAATAAAACAGAACTCTCTGATGCCGAGCTGTTCATCGATAAATGCAGAGAACAGGGGATCGATATTGTCGGATACTCTGATAAGGCTTATCCTCATCAGCTGAGACATCTTTTCAATCCGCCTGCAATACTCTATTATAAAGGCAATATTTCCTGTCTGACAGGTACAAGGACAGTAACTTCCGTAGGTACAAGAAATGCTTCGGAATACAGCCTTATGGCAGCCGATACCATCTGCGGTGAGCTTGCTGCTAAAAATGTTGTGATAGTCAGCGGCTTTGCAGTGGGTATTGATATCGCCTCGCACCTTGCAGCAGTAAAGAAAAAGCGTCCTACAGTCTGTGTTATGGGCTGTGGAGTTGATGTCGTCTATCCTAAGCCTAATGAACAGTACAGAGAAATGGTACTGCAAAGCGGCGGTGCGTTCGTATCGGAATACCCTCCCGGAACTCAGCCGCATCCGCAGAATTTCCCCGCAAGGAACCGTATACTCGCAGCTCTCGGAAGGGCTGCTGTAGTCTTTGAGGCTTCACTGAAAAGCGGTTCTCTCATTACAGCAAAGCTTGCCTCTGAACAGGGCAGAGATGTTTTTGTATTGCCGCCTGCCGATCTTTTCAGCGGCAGATACACAGGAAATATACAGCTTCTCCGTGATGGAGCTCAGCTGTTATGCGGCTCTGAGGATATACTTGACAGTTTCCGTTTTGGCAGTTCGCTTGATGCTGAGATACGTGAAAGCGTCAACAGCCGTATAAACGGCAGGGAAGCAGGCATAGTCTGGGAGGGCAGAGCAGCTAAAAAAGCAGATAAGGAGGATGTTCTCCTTATGGCTTCCAGGCATAAAAGCAGCGAAAATGGCACTCTTGACAAAGCCCTGACTGATGAGCCGTCTTTGGCTGAAAACAAAGAAACAGATGAAAATGATGAAGAATATACAGATATCCAGCGCAGTATTGTTGCTGAACTAAAAAATGGCAGGCTCCACGCAGATGAGATATGCCGAAGACTGGATATGGATTCCGCTGAGCTGATGACAGAGCTTACGGAACTTGAAATAATGGGAGCAGTAAGATCGCTGCCCGGTAAAATGTATGAGTTGTACAGATAAGGGGTATAAACAGATGTCAGATTTAGTAATAGTTGAGTCGCCTGCAAAGGCAAAAACCATACAGAAATACCTGGGACCCGGGTATGAGGTCATAGCCTCTATGGGGCACGTTCGTGATCTTCCGAAATCGAAGATGGGTGTGGATAAGGATAATGACTTCGCACCTCAGTACACGGATATGAAAGGCAAAGAGGACGTTATAAAGGAACTGAAAAAACGTGCCAAGAAGTGCGATAAAGTCTATCTCGCAACCGACCCTGACCGTGAGGGAGAGGCTATATCATGGCATATAGCACAGATGCTGAAGCTTGATCTCAATGACAACAACCGTGTTGCATTCAATGAGATCACCAAAACAGGCGTAAAAAACGGTATGAACGATCCGCATAAGATAGATCTTGACCTTGTAAATGCACAGCAGGCAAGACGTATACTTGACAGACTTGTGGGATATGAACTCAGTCCTTTCCTGTGGAAAAAGGTCAAGCGTGGACTTTCAGCAGGCCGTGTTCAGTCTGTTGCAGTACGCCTTATCGTGGACAGGGAAAACGAGATACGCCAGTTCGTACCGAAGGAGTACTGGTCAATCGACGCAAAATTCACAGCTCCCTCATCGAGAAAGGTATTCGATGCGGCATTGGTAGCTGTGGACGGAAATAAGCTGGAGATACCAAATCAGGCAGAAGCAGACGGACTTCTGAGACGTCTGGAGAATGCGGAATATACCGTAGCCAACGTGAAGAAGCGTGTCACCAAGAAACAGCCTGCACCGCCGTTTATCACATCCACATTGCAGCAGGAGGCGTCAAAGAAGCTGAGCTTCTCGGCAAAGCGTACCATGAAGGCTGCACAGGAACTTTACGAAGGTGTTGACGTTGAGGGCGTAGGCGCTGTTGGTCTTATCACCTACATGAGAACCGACAGTCTGCGTATATCCGACGAGGCTAAGGCTGCTGCCGCTGAGTATATCGGCAAGGTTTACGGTCAGGATTATCTTCCTCCCGAACCGAGAACATACAAATCCAAAAACAACGCTCAGGACGCTCATGAAGCGATACGTCCTTCAACTCCTGAGCTCACTCCCGAAAGAGTTAAGAACAGCCTAACATCCGATCAGTATAAGCTCTATAAGCTTATATGGGAGAGATTCATCGCAAGCCAGATGGCAAATGCTCTCCTTGACACCGTTTCCGCTGATATCGAGGCAAACGGCTGCACATTCAGAGCATCGGGCTACTCCGTAAAGTTCGACGGATTCATGGTCCTCTACGTTGAGACAAGTGATTCAGAGGAGGGCAGCAAGAAGATGCTCCCTGAGCTTCAGAAGGATGATAAGCTGAAGCTGAAATCGATAAACGGCAATCAGCATTTCACTCAGCCGCCTCCGAGATATACCGAAGCATCACTTATCAAGGCGCTGGAAGAAAACGGAATCGGCCGTCCGAGTACCTATGCTCCGACCATTACCACCATAACTTCAAGGCGATATGTGGAGCATGAGGGAAAAGCACTGAAACCCACAAATCTGGGCGAGGTCATCACCGAACTGATGAAGGACCACTTCAATAAGATAGTTGATGCAAAATTCACCGCAGACATGGAAAACAACCTGGATGAGGTCGAGCACGGCGCTAAGGACTGGGTGAGCACTCTCCATGAGTTTTATGATGATTTCTCCGAGACTCTGAAAAAGGCTGAGGAGGCTATGGACGGCAAGCGTGTCAAGGTGCCCGATGAGGAGACCGACGTTGTCTGTGAGCTCTGCGGCAAGAATATGGTAATAAAGTA
>JAFOMV010000107.1 GCA_017418765.1 Ruminococcus sp.
CAATTATCTCATCACGTATCCTTTCGGCAGTATATCCTTTCTGCGAAAGCTCTGACAAAAAGCGGTTAACGGCGATATTCTGATCTGTATCCATATTATGCAGTTCTTCTGCTCTGCGTAATTGCTCAGTGTCTCCGCTGAGTATCCGAAGTGCAGCAGCTCTTGTTGATAAGTTTTCAACATCCCCGTTCAACAATGTTGAAAACCTTAGCGCCGCCTTTTCTATCTCATCAGAGAAAACAGTATGTATGCCATTGTGAACTTCGCTCTGAACAAGGTCAATGAGAGCGGTCTTCAATTCGTCAAGACCTGTTCCGTTTCGGGCGGAAGTCCCTACAACAGGAACTCCCAATGCCTCACTAAGTTTTGGTATATCCACATATATCCCTTTTTTCTCTGCTTCATCCATAAGATTGACGCAAACGAGCACTTTTTCGTTACATTCCATAGTCTGTAGTACAAGAACGAGATTACGTTCGAGGCATGAGGCATCGCATACCACAATAACTGCATCAGCATCGCCGAAGCTTATGAGTTCACCTGCGGCTGCTTCCTCTGCGCTTGTCGATCTGAGGGAGTATACTCCTGCAATATCCACCAGAATGAATTCTATATCTTCACAGTAAAAGTCCCCATAGGCGTTTGCAACAGTTTTTCCTGACCAGTTGCCCGTGTGCTGTTTCATTCCTGTGAGAGCATTGAATACTGTGGATTTTCCCACATTAGGGTTGCCTGCAAGGGCGATCGTGTATTTTTTCGGCATAATATCACTCCTCCGCAAATCTTATGCCGAAACATGGCGGATTATGCATGATACTGCTCCGCCTGTCAGGAACTGCCGCAAAGCAAGGGGATACAGTATATAGCCGTGACAGATAAGCAAAACAGATTGACATTGATTTAAGGGCGTGATATAATAAACGTGAATATGCGGATGGCATCCATGCAGAAACTAATACTCTGTGAAAATGACAGGATAATCATTGACAGAGGTATGCTCCGCAATTCCACAGACGGTGATAAGGCTGAAGTACGGAAAAAACAGGGACAAGAAAAATATCAGGGGGATAATACCATGAACGAAAACGAATACAACAATAATGACTTTATGAGAAATGATGATACATCGGGAAATATGTTCCTGAACGATAAGTATAACGATGATATGCCTTTACCGGAGCCGAGAAACATTTATGAGGCTATATCGGATGTATCAGATATTATGAAAGACTACAGTCAGATGGCAAATGAGGAGAAAAAGAGAAACGGCGGTAAAATGATAAGCGATACAACATATGCTCAGAAAATCTCTGATCCAAACACGATCCTCCTGCCAGCACGACAGGCAAAGGCAGTTCTGGCATTGATCGCCGCTATTTTCATAGGTGCTATGGCTTCATTAATCATGGGAAAAGCAGGCTTTGCGTTCGGCATATTCTACATAGGTACAGGCTTATTATTATCACTTAAGGATCAAAGTGGAAAAAGAGTGAAGCTGCCGCTGGCTTTAGTTTTTCTCTTATTCGGCTTGGCAATGATAATTACAGATATCATTACAGGAAATAATTTGGCATCAGCGATATTGTTTTTAATCAGTATGGTGCCTATTTTAATTACAAATAATATCATCATTTCAAAAAGAGATAAAAGTATAAGAGAAAGAGCTACATATCAGATAGAGGCTGTATGCATAAAGATAGATGAGGAGGTCAGACACAGCAGTAACAGTTCATATATAGATGAGGATGTCAGACAAAGCAGTGACAGTTCATATAAGGTATATCGTCCTGTCTTTGAGATAAACTATATGGGCATGACAAAAAGACTCATGGGATATCAGAAATACAGAAATCTACCGTATATCGGTGAAAGACGCATGATATACATCAACCCGAATAATTTTGATGAGTGGTATGATCCTTTTGCAGGATGATATCTGATAGAGAAGCGGAGAAATAATTATGAGAAACGATGATAAGCAATGGGAAAAAGACCTGCAAAAGGATATGGAGCTCAGAAGGCTCAAGGGCGAAAACATTCTGAAAGATGTGGACAGACCGGCAACTGACAAGAAAATTTACCGTGATGATCATGAGGGGATGTTCGTGAATGATCATATGGATATTTCCGATCTCCCGAAGGTAAAGAATGAGATAATACGCAGAGAGCAGAAAGAACGTGACAATAACAACGGAAAGATGATAAGCGATTCCTACGAGACAGATAAGGCGGTAAAGCGTATGTTATTCAAAGCCGATGCATTGATAGGGCTATTTAGCGCAGGTATGTTATTATCTTTGGTAGCTTCGCTTTTCGGGAGAGGCGGTCTTGTTCTGGGCGCTCTGCTGGGAATATACGGCGGTATGCTGTTCCGTGCGCCGACTGCTGAGGGGCTTTATAAAAACAACGGAAAAATAGTAGGGCTTGCACTTATTATACCCGGTACACTTATGTTCCTGTTTAACATCATCAACAAGGATGATTCGGCAACTTTGCTAATGTTCGGCGCCTTATTATTGGCTATCTGCATAGCTTCATACGTCGCTCAGGCGGATACCGGTGAATACCTTGATGAAAAGGTGAATTATCCAATAGAAGCTGAATGTGTGGACATAATCGAAGAACATGTTTCGAGTGAAGACAGCGACACTACATATTATTACCCCATTTTCGAGATAGACTACAAAGGGATGCACAAACGCCTTCCGAAGCTTCACAGGACGAGAAACAAAAAGAAACTGCCTGATATAGGGGCAAAACGCTTTATCAGGATAAACCCCGACAATTTTGATGAATGGTACTATCCGTTCATGGAGTGATAAATAATATATTTATACGGCGCACTTCGGTGCGCTTTTGTTTTTGTCCTTTCAAAGATAAATACTACAAAAAAAGACTGCCGTTTACCGTGATTTCTGCACATAAAATAATTGACATTGATTTAAGGGCGTGATATAATAAAATGTGTATGTGCGGACGGTGTTCGTGCATAAACTATATGGTAAACAAACAGATTTGGAGATAGAACATTGATAAAGACAGTTAACGGTTTAAAGATAAATTATGAGGAAAAGGGCGAGGGTGACCTGATAGTCCTCCTGCACGGCTGGGGAAGCAATATCACTCTTTTTGCCAACCTCATCGAGCTTCTTTCAAAGAAGTATAAAGTCGTGGCTATGGATATGCCCGGCTTCGGAAAAAGTGAAGAACCCAAAGAAGCGTGGGATGTAAGCGCATACGTGCAGTTCGTTATCGATTTCCTCAAAGACTATGATACAAAAGAAGTCATGCTCCTCGGTCACAGCTTCGGCGGCAGAGTCATCATCAAGATGCACAGCCTGCCTGAGCTTCCTTTCAAGGTGACAAAGGTGATACTTGTGGACAGCGCAGGCATCATGCCGCCCAAGTCCAACAAGAAAAGCTTCCGCACCTATTATTATAAGGTGGGCAAGGCTATACTTTCAACAGGTATCGTTCAGAAGCTTGCTCCCGACGCATTGGAGAATTTCCGCAAGAAGATGGGAAGTGCCGACTATGCCGCAGCTTCACCTATGATGAGACAGGTCATGGTCAAGGTAGTAAATGAGGACTTAGAGCCATATCTGCCTAATATCAAGTGCCCCACACTGCTTGTATGGGGCGTAAACGATACTGCAACTCCCCTTTCCGACGGCGAAAAGATGGAGAAGCTCATCCCCGATGCAGGTCTTGTAAAGCTGGAAAATGCAGGACATTATTCCTTCCTCGAACAGCAGTTCACATTCAACCGTGTAATGTGCTCATTCATGAAG
>JAFOMV010000108.1 GCA_017418765.1 Ruminococcus sp.
GATCGTAGTAACCGATCTCCTCAACGAAACGACCGTCTCTTGGGTATCTTGAATCAGCAACAACTACACGATAGAAAGGTGCCTTCTTAGCGCCCATTCTTCTGAGTCTGATCTTTACTGCCATTGTATTCACCTCCGTTTATAGGATAATTTGTATATCAAAGCGGCGGGAGACCGCAATGAGATCTTATTTCTGGCTCTTTATCTCAATGATAACAGATGCTGCTATCAGAGCAAAACCAATGCATATCATCATAATAGCTGTCTTTTTATTTTTCGCATTACCGTTCTTTTTACCGGCTGCGGATACAGCTGCGATAAGCAGAGCGCCGGCGATCATAAGCGCCTTTGCAAGCTCCGACTTGAACCGATAGTTTGAATGTGCACGACTATGATGACCTGCTATAAGCAAATGTGAAAGCGTATCCATAGCTTAGAACGGCAGATTGCCGCCGCCCTTGCCTGTGAGCTTGTCGAAGTTCATGCCTGCAAGCTGCTTTCTTGCCTTTCTCAGAGACATTTTGCTGCCCTTGCCTGTGAACTTCTTCATGATCTGCTGCATCTGATCGAACTGCTTTAGCAGACGGTTGACATCCTCTACCTTAGTGCCCGAACCGGCAGCGATACGCTTTTTGCGTGATGGATTTATAATGGAAGGCTTAGCTCTTTCAGCCTTTGTCATTGAAGTGATGATAGCCTCTATTCTGCCAAGCTGGCTCTCGTCGATATCAGCGTCCTTGATCTTATCACCGACACCGGGGAGCATACCGATGATGGATTTCATGCTGCCCATCTTCTTTATCTGCTTCATCTGATCGAGGAGATCGTCCATATCGAACTTGTTCTCCTTGAACTTCTGAGTAAGCTTTTCGGCGTCCTTCTGAGAGATAACGTTCTCAGCCTTTTCGATAAGTGTAAGCACATCGCCCATACCCAGGATACGTGAAGCCATACGCTCAGGGTGGAACTGCTCGAAATCATCAAGCTTTTCGCCCATACCAACGTACTTGATAGGCTTACCTGTAACAGCAAGTACGGAAAGTGCCGCACCGCCTCTTGTATCGGAATCAAGCTTTGACATGAGCACACTTGTTATACCCACAGCCTCATCAAAAGCCTTTGCCACATTTACAGCGTCCTGACCTGTCATAGCGTCAACTACCAGCATTATCTCAGTAGGCTGTGTTTCTTCCTTTATCTTTACAAGCTCATCCATAAGAGCTTCGTCTATATGAAGACGTCCTGCTGTATCAATGATAAGAACATCGTGGCCGTAGTCCTTAGCGTGAGCAAGAGCCTGTTTAGCAATTACCACAGGGTCTGTCTGACCCATCTCAAAAACCTTTACATCTGCTTTCTGACCTACTACCTGAAGCTGGTCTATAGCGGCAGGACGGTAGATATCACAAGCTGCGAGAAGCGGACGGTGTCCTTCCTTTTTCAGGAATTTAGCCAGCTTTGCGGCGTGGGTAGTTTTACCCGAACCCTGAAGTCCGCACATCATTATAACTGTAGGCGGCTTTGAAGCGAAGTTTATACGGGCATTGCTGTCACCCATAAGGGAAACGAGCTCCTCGTTAACTATCTTTATTACCTGCTGTGCAGGGGTAAGGCTTGAAAGGACCTCCTCACCGACTGCTCTTTCGGTGACGTTTTTTACAAAGTCCTTAACGACTTTATAGCTTACATCAGCTTCAAGAAGTGCAAGGCGCACCTCACGCATAGCCTCCTTAACATCGCTTTCCGTGAGCTTACCTCTTGATTTGAGTTTTTTAAAGACGTTATTAAGTTTATCGGAAAGACCTTCAAATGCCATGCATATGCCTCCTGTAGAAAAGAATCATAACAGACCGAGACCTTTATTTATCTCGCTGGTAATAGTTTGTCTGATACGGCTGTCGCTGATATCCTGAGCTGCGTTCCGGATATTTCCGAAGCACTCACGCATTTTACCGAGCCTTTCAGCGAATCTGAGTTTTTCCTCATAATTGATGAGGATATCCTCGGTGCGTTTAATAAGTGAGCGGACAGCCTGACGTGTAATCCCCAGAGGTTCACCAATTTCTGCAAGGGAAAGATCCTCGCAGTAATAAAGCTCCATAATACTGCGCTGGTGGTCTGTGAGAAGATCTCCGTAGCAATCAAGGAGCATAACAAATTTAAGTTCCTTAGCCATAAGTTCACCTCTATATGGGGTGTAATGCAAAATCACTTTACACATTATACTACATATCAGTATATTTGTCAAGCCTTTTTGAAATATTTTTTTGTATCAGAAGAATAATTCATCCGCATATCTCCACTATAGCCTCTGCCATTATCTCAGCGTTTTTCAGCAGATTTTCAACCGTGATGAACTCGTCAGGGGAGTGCATACGTCCGTCCTCGCCCGGGAATTCCGCACCAAAGGCAACTCCGCCCTCTATCTCATGGACGTATGTGCCGCCGCCGATGGCTATACAGCGGCCTTTGTCGCCTGTTACACGCTCATAGACACGGAGAAGTGACTGTACGAATGGACTTTTTTCATCGGTGAGATGCGGCTCCACACCCTCGCAGGAATCTATATCAAAGCCTGCCTCACGGAGTTTTCCGCAGATGATAGCGCTTATCTCGTCCTTCTTGCGGTCAAGAGGGAAGCGGATGTCGATACCGCCTTTAAGTCTGCCGATTTCGGTATTCAGCATGGAAAGCACACAGGTCATTTTTCCTGATATATCGTCGCTGAAACCAAGTCCGCAGGAAGCGCCGTCTGTTTCGCCGTGAGGAAAAAGCTTGTTCAGAGACTTTAGCTGCGGAATATCTATCTCGCTCATCGTCAGCATTTTCGTTATAGCGTTCTCACCTTTTTCGGGAGTTGATGCGTGTGCAGATACTCCGTCAACAGTGCCGAAAAACATCTTAGGACCATCGATCTGCGGATTCAGAAATGAAAATTTACAGCTTGACGGAACAGCGTTTATAACAGTGCCTGCGGAGATTTCAACACTATCAGGTGCAGTTGTTGAAAAGTACACCCTCAGCATACCCTTTTCGCCGTTGATAACGGGGTATTCACCGTCGGGAGTGAACACCATAGGCGGAAGTTTTCGCTTTTGACGGTAATATGCAAGGTCGGCGGAGCCGTTTTCCTCGTTAGTTCCGAATATAAGGCGGACTCCCTTTTTCAGCGGTATACCGAGGTCTTTCACGGCTTTTGCGGCATAGAGAGCAGCTACGGCAGGGCCTTTGTCATCAATTGCACCACGTCCCACCAGCTTGTCTCCATCGGCTGTAAGAGTGAACGGCGGAGAAGTCCAGCCCTCGCCAACGGGAACAACATCCAGATGAGAAAGGATGGCAAGTTCGGGTTCAAGAGAGTTTATATCCGCTGAGCCTGCGTAGTTTTCAACATTTTCCACATCAAAACCTGCGGCTTCGCATTTGTTCAGCATAGTCTCCAGCGCTTTTGCCGGAAATTTACCAAAGGGCATACCCTCCTCTGCATCGCCCTGGACGCTTGGTATTGCTACAAGCTCACGGAGATCGTCTATCATATCCTGCTTGTGTGATTCGAGATATTTGCGTATATCGGTCATTTCAGCCTCCTGTACATTGATATAAACAAATGACCGCAGCTTTGAGACTGCGGTCATTTGCGTACGGACGAGCCGTACTAAGAAAGAAAGGATAAATATGAAAAGAATTTATCAGTTAACAATTGCCTTCTCAGTTTCCTTATCAAAGATATGGATCCTGTTAGGATCGATAGCAACCTTGATGTCATCACCAGGTCTTGCTGTAGATCTTGGGCTAACTCTTGCTGTAAGCGGGATACCCTCGCATACAAGATAAAGGTATGTCTCTGCACCCATCATTTCTGTGATCTCAACGTTAGCATCGATTATACCTGTAGTTGCATTTGAAAGGTACATCTCCTCATCGTGGATGGACTCAGGACGAACACCGAGAATGATCTCTCTGTTTACATAACTTGCAAGATTATCATTTACCTTTGACTCAGGAACGATGATCTGATAGATCTGACCTCTGTTTGAACCGAATTCAACAACATACTGGCCGTATTCTTCTCTGAGAACAGCGTCGATGAAGTTCATCTGAGGTGAACCGAGGAATCCTGCAACGAACTTGTTAACAGGGTTCTCATAGAGGTTCTGAGGAGTATCTACCTGCTGAACGAAACCGTCCTTCATACAAACGATACGGTCGCCCATTGTCATAGCCTCTGTCTGGTCATGAGTTACGTAGATAAATGTTGTACCGAGCTTCTTGTGTATCTTAGCGATCTCAGTTCTCATCTGAGCACGGAGCTTAGCATCGAGGTTTGAAAGAGGCTCATCGAGAAGGAATACCTTTGGGTTACGTACTATAGCACGGCCAAGGGCAACTCTCTGACGCTGACCGCCTGACATAGCCTTAGGCTTTCTGTCAAGAAGGTGTGAAAGATCAAGGATCTTAGCAGCCTCGTTTACCTTTCTCTCGATCTCCTCCTTAGGTACCTTACGGAGCTTGAGACCGAAAGCCATATTATCGAAAACAGTCATATGCGGATACAGAGCGTAGTTCTGGAAAACCATAGCTATATCTCTATCCTTAGGTGCAATATCATTTACAAGGCGGTCGCCGATATAAAGCTCGCCCTCTGAGATCTCCTCAAGACCTGCGATCATACGGAGAGTGGTCGACTTACCACAGCCCGAAGGTCCAACAAGAACGATGAACTCCTTATCTCTTATCTCTAAATTTACATCAGTTACAGCAACAACGCCGCCCGGATATTTTTTATAAATGCCTTTAAGTGTTAAACCTGCCATTTAAATCCAGTCCTCCAGTTTCAAAATTTATGCCGATAAAAATCTAATACAGTATCAGCTACAATAATATGATAACAAATTTTCGTGAATATTTCAAGTGGATAAATTGACAAACTTGTAATTAGTTGTTTATTAAGATTGCCGAAAAATCGTTGCCGAAACGTGTAAGAAAAATGTCAAAATCAAGGGGTGAAAATAAGTTTTCAACATCTTTGTGCAATAATTCCATACACTGTCCCACTCCCAGTTTTTCGGGAAGAATCAGCCCTCCGACTGAAATTCTCATAAGCATATCCACATGATTTCCAACAGCAGCGAACATTCGCTTAACTTGATGATATTTTCCTTCGTGAAGCTCAATAAATGCCAGTTTATCGCTGTTTTCTGCCTTTCTTACTTTTGCGGGCAGGCAAGTTTCGCTGTTAGATAAAACTATACCCTCAGTAAATTGGTTAATATAATTTCTTTCGAATGGTCTGGCAAGTTTCACAATATATATTTTTGGTATATGGTGTTTCGGCGAAAGTATGCGGTGTGCAAGCTCTCCGTCATCGGTTATCAGAAGTGCTCCGACTGAGTCCTTGTCAAGTCTGCCTGCGGGGAACATATCCTTTGTACGCATATCCTCAGGTATAAGCTTCATGACAGTTTCTCCGTCCTTATCATCGGTAGAGCTCACATAGCCCTGCGGCTTGTTAAGGAGTATATACCTGTGTCTGTTTTCGGAAAGCTGTCTGCCGCATACAGTTACGGTATCATTCAGCGTATCTATTTTCGTATCTGATTTTCTGGTCACATTACCATTGACAGATACAGAGCCTTTTGAGCAGAGCTGCTTTATCTGACTGCGTGTGTATTCCGTTCTTTCGGATATGAACCTGTCAAGTCGAACTGTTGACATAAATTATCCCTTTCTGTTGTTCTAATCTGTATCACAAGCGGCATAATCATTTATGAAGCTTTAAAAAGGAGCGTATATATATGAAAAAAGCATTATTGATAATAGGCACAGCCGTTATAGCCGCTGCTGTCCTCGCAGTAAATCTTATCCCCGATGACGGTGATGAACCCGAAGAAGTATTCGTGCCTGCCGCTACTGTAAGCGATAGGATAGAATATTTCGCATCTCATGGCTGGGAGACCGAGGAGATATCAGAAAAGCCCGTAACAATACCTTCAGTATTCTCGCAGGCTTATGAGGAATATGCCCGCATACAGGATAAGCAGGGGCTTCCTCTGCGGCGATATTCGGGCAGACAAGGGGAGCTCTACATATTCAAGGTGAAGAACTACCGTCCCGAAAACAGGGATATGCTCGCCGAGCTTATAGTATGCGATGATATAGCTGTAGCTTCAATGGTCTACAGCGAGGATGGCGAAACTATACGTATGCCTGTACAGTAGAGCCTTTACTTTTTCTCAGCTTTATTTTCAAATTCGCTTATCTTCGCAACAAAGCTTTCGGTATCAGTGAAATCCTCATATACCGAAGCAAATCTTATATATGCTATAGGGTCAAGTTCACGAAGCCTGTTGAGTACAAGCTCGCCTATCTCCTTTGACTTAGCTATGGTCTTGAGAGCATTTGCATAGTAGTTTTCCACATAGTCAGCTATATCCGAGACCTGATCTATCGTTACAGGACGCTTTTTTATGGCAGAGAATATGCCTGTTATCAGCTTGTTCCTGTCAAACGGCTGGAAGCTTCCATCACGCTTTTCAACCATAAGCAGAGGCATTTCCACCACTTCATACGTAGTGAACCTGCCGTGACATTTTATACATTCTCTCCTGCGCCTTATCCTGTCATCTGAGGGGCGTGAATCTATGACTTTTGAATCGCTGTATCTGCAAAATGGACAATTCATTGCTTTATCCCCCTTCCGTATTGCTCTGTCATTTTTGTGAGAGCATTGCAGCTTGTTACAAGATCGCTTATTCCTTTGAATCCGCTTCTGTACAGTTCAAGTATAACGGCGCAGTCAGGCGAATATGAAGCAAGCTTGTCGAAAAACTGTCTGAAATTGAATCTGCCTCTGCCGATGAGTAAGCAGTCGCCCATTTCTCCCGAATCGCTTATGTGTACATGACAGGTCCTGCTGCCTGCTGCGTCAAGAAAGCTCATAGGAGATTCACCTGCACGTACAGCTTGTTTTGTATCGAGAACAAAGGCAAATTCATCACCGAGCATCGTTCTTATCTCTTTTATGAAGGATGAACTTGCGCTCCTGCATCTTGAAACATTCTCTACGGCTACAGTGACGCCAAATTCCCTGCCCAGACGATAAAGCCTTGAATAGCGCTCACAATAGCGCTCAGGCGTCAGTGTTGAGGATGGCTTTCCGCCGTGAAAAACGAAAATATCAGCTCCGACTATATTCATGAAACGAAAATATAGCTTGTAATATTCGAGGATATCATCTATCCTTCTCTCATAGTCGGAGAAGAACATCATTGTCTCCATTTCGCAAGTAAATGGATGTACTGAGGCACACCTTACATCGAAGCGTTTCAGCAGGTTTGCAGCACCGTGAGCAAAACCTTTTTTTAGTTCAGAATGGGTATTGATGAATATTTCTACACAGGGTATGCCGTTTACAGCCAGATCGTAAAGGCTTTCTTCCAGCGGCTTAGGATAAAGGCAAGCTGTAGATACTCCTGCTGTCATTCATCATTCCTCCTTGTTATACAGCAAAATATACAAAGCCAATATGGGATATTTGTATATTCAGCCTTTATTAGTTGACAAATAAATTATACCTATAAAAATACTCTGTGTCAAGAAGAATTTTGTCCCGAGCTGTCATATAAGAAACAATGATCGCCTGATTACGGAAAAATCGCCGTGATACTGCCATCCCGGAAATATCACGGCGAATATTATTAACGATATGTATAGATCACTTTCTCTCCTTGAGAAGGTCTCTGATCTCTGTGAGAAGGATCTCCTCCTTCGGAGGCTCAGCAGGCTTTTCTTCTTCCTTCTTCTTGCCGATAGTCATTGCCTTGTTTACAGCCTTGATGAGGCAGAAAAGAATGATAGCAATGATAAGGAAATTAAGAACTGCTGAAAGGAAAGCGCCGTAATTGAAGTCTACGCCGTGTACGGTGAACTTACCGCCTACGAGCTGCATAACGCCGTTCTCGTCCTTTTCAGCACCGCCTGTAATGAGAGCGATGAGCGGATTGATGAAGTTATCAGTAAGAGCACTTACGATACTTCCGAAAGCAGCACCGATGATAACACCGATAGCCATATCCATTACGTTGCCTTTGAGTGCGAATTCCTTGAATTCCTGTAAAAACTTCTTCATTTTCATCTTCTCCTTATTGTGTTGTTTTTTCCTCAATGAGAGGATACTTCACAAATGATCCTTTCATATCGGACTCACCCTTTTGAAAACAGATCCTTCAGCTCAGGGATAACGGGTATCTCCACAACTTCGGTTTCAGCCGCCTTTTTATCCTGTATATGCTTGCGGAGCATGATATGGTCTTCCTCGTCATTACAGCTGCTATTCCTTTTTGGGATAGCTTCGACAGCACGATCTGCCTGTGCCATTATAGCCTGCTTGTGTTCAGGAATATATCGTTCGAGCTGATCCGCATCAGCTGCTTTGGTCTTTGCCATTATATTCCATCTCAAAGCTTCGCTGTTTTTTGCAAGTGATTCGGCACTGACTTCCCTTGCAGCCCTCATTTTGTCCTGTGTTTTCTTTTCCGTGTTGTATTCAAGATCGTCAGCATTAACGATATCAGCTGAACGCATATACAGCCTGTTGAATTTGTGTTCTTCATTTCTGACAAGAGCAGAAGCGTCAGCTATAGGTGCGTCGCTCATATATTCGCTGTGTTTTTCCTCATACTTTTTCTTTCGGCTGAGATCGATATCTTCAATGGACAGCGAGTCCATTTCTTCGCTGTGTTTACCGAAAAAATCGTCATCGGAAATATTCTTGTGTTTGCCTGTACTGCCGCCGTCGAAAAATTTCCAGAAATCATCGGTGATATCTGCTTTTTCATCTGCGGCCGGTTTAGCTGGTACAGAGACCCGGGATTGACCATTATCATACCTGAGCCGCTGCTGATCATATCCTGACACCTGCGGCCGGATCATCGGCTGACCATACACAGGCATACCGTTCTGATCATACCCTACTATCGGCGTTTGCTGATAGACTGCGGGCTGACTGTAGACAGGCATACCATTCTGATCATAACCTATTATCTGAGGCTGTTGATACATATCGGGCTTGCCGTATATCGGCATACCGTTATGGTCATATCCTATTATAGCTGTTTTTTGATACATTGGATGGGGGATACCTCCTGTTTGCTGAATAGCTTGCTATCGTTCTCTCGATCAAACCTTGCAAAAAAGCTGATGGATATTTTGGCATGGTCCATTTCTGAGAGCAATAAATAAACGGGGGACAAATGCTGTGATCATGCTGGATCGCTGTTTAATTTTAAAGGCAATGATATCGGTATCTGTACTTCACAACATTATGCGATGTTTTTGTTAAAACACAGATGACATTTGTGAAAATACATTCGGCTTTATGTGTATCAAAACGAACAGAAAGCTTATGGAAAAGCTTCTCGGAAATACTGATACATGGCTGTACACAGACGCTGCCGCAATGAGAGAAACGGTATTGCCGCAAGCCGTAAAGCCGCAATTTATCACTTATTTTATTATAACATTAAAATTTAGATTTTTCAATAGATATTTAAAAAATTGTGAAATACTATGCTATTTTTTATAGGCTCTTTGTTGATATTTAACGTTGATAACAAGATATATTTCATGCATATGCATAAGAACACGTTTTTTATGTCCTGAATTATCCATGTTATATCTGAAAAACTAACAAATATTGCCTCTTTATAAGGCGATTTTTACAGCACACATACAAATATGCATGGAAACTACTGTTTTTTTATAAATAAATGTGGTATAATATACTTGATAAATTATGCTGCTCTATGCGGCAGATCGGAGTGCAGAAATGGCTAAGGATGTTAATAAAGCTAAAGGCTATAAAAAAAGTAAAGTTTTCATTGATCTTATCCTGAGCATTGCTCTTGCAGGCGCATGCGGATATATAGTCAAAGTCGTCGCAGACCGTTCCAGGATAGTTGAACCTTCTGCTTTTGTTGATAATACCGAGCTCGAAGCAGCTAAACTCGAAGCTGATAAGGCTGACCCTACCAAGACCGTTTTTGAGGATATCTCTGTCAGAAATGAGGAGGTATATAAAGGCGACCTTATACTTGTCAATTTTGACCATCAGTATTTCGGCGGAGGCGAAGACCTCGTAGGCATAGCCGAAATGAATGAACGTGCAAAAAGAGAAAGCTTCACCGCCTACAGCTACGATTTCACCATACTCCGCAGAGTTTATGAGCCTATGGCACAAATGCTGGATGATTTCTGCAAGGAATTCGATAATGATACTGTCCAGATATACGGTTCATACAGAACTACTGATTTCCAGCAGCAGCTGTACGATGAAGATGTCGCTATGACAGGAAATGATGTATCAACACGTGTTGCAAAGCCGGGTTTCAGCGAACATGAATCAGGCTATGCTTTCGACCTTACAGAAACTGCTACAGGTGATTATGAGGGCACAGGCGATTATGCATGGATAAACGAAAACTGCTATAAATATGGTTTCATCGTCCGTTATACTGAGGATAAGACCGATATTACACAGATACAGCCAGAACCCTGGCATTTCCGCTATGTAGGCATCCCACACGCTTACTATATGATGAAGAACAACCTCTGCATGGAGGAATATATCTCACTTCTCAGCCAGTATGTCTACGGCGAGCATCATCTTGAATTCACTGACGATTCAGGCAATGATTATGAGATATACTATGTTCCTGCTGATATGGGTTCGGAAAGTACAAACGTACCTGTCCCCGCAGGAAAGAAATATGAGATATCAGGCAACAATATCGACGGATTTATCGTTACCCTTTACAAGAAGGGCGACGAATATATCAGAGAAGGCGAGGATGATGCTTCTTCCCGTCCCGCAGGCTATTCAGCAGGCGGAGATACCGATGAGAATGAAGCTGATAACTCAGATGAGGAAACAACAGAAGCTGAAGAAAACGCAGAATAAGCTGATATATCGGCAATTATCATATACGTAATTATCGGGACGAACCTTTATGAAAAAGGATCGCCCCGATTTTTTTATATCAGTGTATAGTCATTCTTATACATCCTTATGTCTGTTGATGATAAGTCTGATTGAATCATAAAGATGAGGTTTAAGCTCACTTATCGTGCATGGGTCTTCGTAAAGTATAGCTGAATAGCAGGTCGATGAAACAAGCTCGATTATCATAAAAAGCATTATCTCAGGATCTTTGAACTGATAAGGCGCTTCCGAAAGCATACTGTAGTATACATCTGAGAAATTCACATCTTCGTCTGAGGCAGGAGATGTAATGGCAGTTTTGAATATTCCCCAGCTGAGATTCTTGGAAATAAATGTAAGCAGAGACTGATTGGCGTTGAGCTGATTTATGATATTATCCACTATACTGACTATCTTATCCTCAAAGCTTAGGTCTTCTGCATTGCTTCCGAGGGATTCTACAGCGTTTCTGAAAAGCTGACTGGATTTATGGGATATCAGTCTGTTGCGGATATCATACTTGTCCTTGAAATACAGATAAAAAGTTCCCTTGGCAACACCTGCCTGACTTACAATATCGGAAATGGATGTTTTGCTAAACCCCTTGGTAGTAAAAAAATCAAAAGCGGTCTTCAGCAGATTACCCTCTTTTATCTTTTTGTTTACATCGACTTTTCTCATTGCAGTTTCCCTCTTATCTTAAAAATGACTTTTTCAATGTAAGCATGAAAAAAATATCCTTCTTTATTTCTCATTATAACCCAGAACAACATATGTGTCAAGCAAAAAAATGACCATCCAAAAGGATGTGCTCCGTTTCCGCAGACATCAAAAAGCGGAACACTTACAGCTTATAATTATAAAGCTGTATAAGTGTACCGCAGTTGGTATCATGATCCGCTTTTTCTCATTGGATCAGCAGCAGGACCGTACTGATTATTGCCATCGCTTGGCATAAGGAAGAAAATAAAAATAATAAAAAGAATAATAGAGCCTATATATGGTACTAAACAAAGCAGGTACATCATACCGCTTTTTCCTGTATCATGCAGACGCCTTACGCCTAATGATAATCCAGGTATCACTAATCCTAAACCGGCAAGTAACAAAAATATTAAAAAAATTCCAGCAGCAATTCCGCCCACTTTTCCATTGCCTGAAACATTACTATTTGTAACGCCAGTGGATGAAATTCTATATAAGAATGTCATTATAAATAAAGCTATAACTATAAAAATAATTTCAAAACACACTACCCACCAGTATTCAGAACGTGTGGAACGTCCGCTGAAATTTGCATAATTCTTGAAGAATAGCTTTACTGCGTCAACAGGACCTACATATCTCGGACTTCCGTCAGTTGTATTGTAACCGCTGTAAAGGCTGTCATGTCCGTAGGAACTTTCGGCATATTGCTGAATTTTAACGTTCTGAGGGCCATAGCCCGGCTGACCGAACTGTCCGTAGCTTTGCTGCTGAGCATTGCTCTGACCGTATTGTGGTGCTCCGAACGGCTGAGGGCCGTATCCGTGAGACTGTTCCTGCTGTCCATAAGAATTATCATAGCTGTATCTTGGGTCAGGATCGTTTATATCAAGCATATCGCTGTTGTTAGCAGCCGGCTGACCTGATGCTGTTTTTGTCAGGTCTATGCTGTTTGTTTCTTCCTCAACATTAGCGCCGCATTCTTCACAGTATTTTGCTCCATAAGGTATATTATATCCGCAATATCTGCACTTCATATCCATCTACTCCGATCTTTTTGTATAAGGCAATACCGTGAAAATCTGTCAGTCAGACTTTATGCGTTATTGCCTGCATGGTTTATTATGGTATTATTTTATCATAGAGAACATTATTTGTCAAGAAAATGC
>JAFOMV010000109.1 GCA_017418765.1 Ruminococcus sp.
CGACGGGAACGCCTCAAACTCACGGATAAGCACTTCCTCGAAATCGTCTGTGCCGAAACTTTCGCCTATCCTTGAAGCGCCGTCATAGACCGCAGGCATGAACTTCTGTATATTCGCCATGATGGATGAGACCTTCCACACGAACATTCCGCTGTTCCAGAGGTAATTTCCCGATGCCAGATACTTCTTTGCTGTGGCGAGGTCAGGCTTTTCCACGAATCTCTCTACCTCGAAAGCATCGCCCTTTTCCTCACCGAAATTGATATAGCCATAGCCGGTTTCGGGATATGTCGGCGTGATTCCGATGGTGACCAGATTCTGTCCCTCCTCCGCAGCAGCTATGGCTTTTCTGAGGGCACGATGGTATATATTCACATAGCCGATCAGGTGGTCAGATGGCAGCACCAGCATTACGGCATCGTCATACTTTTTCTTTATCACAGCCGCCGCATAGGCTATACAGGGAGCCGTATTCCTTGCACATGGCTCTGAGAGTATATTCTCCTTCGGTATCTGAGGGAGCTGAGTTTCGACTATCTCCCTGTAGGCTGAATTTGTCACAACGAAAACGTCCTCAGGTTCAACTATTTTATCGAGGCGCTTTACTGTCTTTTGTATCATGGTCTCTTTGTCTGCGGTAAGTGAAAGGAACTGCTTGGGGCAGTTGTTTCTGCTCTTGGGCCAGAATCTCTCACCTCTGCCGCCAGCCATGATGACTGCGGTTATCTTCATTCTTTGTTGTTCTCCTCTTTATCTTTCTGCTGTACAGACAGTACAGCTTCTGCTGACTCTGCATTGTTCTTCGGAGGGAAGAGCATTGTTTTCAGTGTCATAAGTATTATCTGAAGGTCCATACGCATTGAGTAATTCTCAATGTACATAAGGTCCATTTTCAGCTTGTCATAAGGGGTGGTATCGTATACTCCCGTGACCTGTGCATATCCCGTAAGACCTGCCTTGACTTTTAGTCTGAAGCCGAATTCGGGCATATCCTTCTTGTATTCCTCGGTAAGTTCAGGACGCTCGGGGCGTGGTCCCACTACGGACATCTCTCCCCTCAGGATATTGAAAAACTGCGGAAATTCGTCGATACGGAACTTTCTCAGCACCTTTCCCACAGGAGTTATGCGTTCATCCTCATCTGATGCAAGACGGGCTTTTCCGTCCTTTTCAGCATCCACTATCATGCTTCTGAATTTCAGCACATTGAACTCCCTTTCATTAATAGTCAGACGCTTCTGCTTGTAGAAAACAGGGCCGCCGTCATAGAGCTTCACGGCAATTGCCGATATTATCATGAACGGGCTGAGAAGTACGATACATACCAGTGAGAAAACTATATCGAATATACGCTTGACAAGGCTTGCTTCAAAGTCAAGTCCATAATTTCTGCAAATGAGGAGCGGAGTATCGAAAAGCCTGATATCATCAGCTCCACGAATGATTATATCCGATATCTTCGGCGCTATGTAGGCTCTTATGGAGCGCTCAAAGCAGAATTTAAGATAGTCATTGCGCTGCTCCGCCGGGATATCGCAGATAATAACGCCCTCATACTTCTCTATCAATTCCCTTACCCTGTCCGCAGGTTCGCTTATACTTACGGATTCGCATATCATATACTTATCCACACGCTGGCTCATCTTCATGACCAGTGATGCCGCCTGCTGGCTGCCGTAGAGTATCACCAGCTTTCTCGGCGGATATATCAGGAAGTATATCTTTCCCGTCAGCACCGTCCAGATGGCTATCACGCCGAAATGCACGAACGTCATCAACAATATAGGCGAGACCTTCATGAAGTCACGGCCGATAAGGCTGATGAGAAAATAACTGACAGTATTGACGCAGACCATTGATATCATCTGCGAATAGAGCATATCCGTCTTTTTCAGATAGCCCAGCTTGAATCCGCCGTATGCTTTGAAGAAAAGCCATATCAGCAGACAGTAGATGGCGATGAGAGTCCAGTTTCCTCGCCTGTAGTACGGGAGAACGATGGTCTCGCTGTAGTTTTTGTACCACACATAGGCAAAGATACCCGTCAGTATCCCCATCAGCACCATTGCAGAAGCAAAGGTGATAATTCTTTTATATTTATCTTTTTTACTCATATCACTATTATCATATGACCATACATGGTCTGATCCTTTTTTACAAGTCATAGCTTCACGTATTTTTCCGCCGCCCGTTTAACGATAGCCGTGACTGATACACAGTGAAGCCCTATGCGGCGGTATGATATCTAATCTAAATTATAGCAAATAGCGGAATACGTGTCAATAGAACCTGCACCGTTTTACAAAAACCTATCACAAAATACAGCATTATGCACAGTTTTTATCCAGCGCAGAATATGACACGTTTTTTTCCCGATGGCGGCTATAATATTGGTGTATACTTTTCCGCAGACTTTTTTGCGGATAATATGTTCCTGACAGCAAGTATAGCATTAAGTACTGACGGGATAATGCAGGGCGTAAGCCTTCTGCGGTACATACTGCTGATGCGTTCCATTGTAAACTTGTCTGACCATCCGCTTATATCCGCATGGATGCACAGCTTATGAAGAAGGATCAGACATAAGGCACAGCCCGATACAGAAAAGCATAATGCCGCAATGTTTTTTCGCCTGCCGCAGAAAGAACAGATGACCGCACCTGCCGTCATAAGAAAAGCAGAAAGGATAAATGCTGCGCCTATAAAAGCGATATATGCGCCGTAGGATGAACGGTTGCTGATAAGCCCCGCACCGGCAAGCAGCGGCATAAGCAAGCAGTATACCGCCGAAAGCAGGATAACGGCAAGCTTTGATATAATTTTGGAAGGAGTTGTTTTTTCGGTTATTTTTCTCATTTCTGACTCCGTTTTTCATTAATAATATTCTTTACTGAGCTAATAATAAAAATGTTCACCCGACACGTGAACATGAAAGGAATGACAAAATGCAGATCAAAAAAATAATGACAAAAGCTGCCGCAGGTCTATTATCTGCGGCTCTGGCAGGAATATTCACCGCAGCAGGGTATTACTCCGAAAAGCTCCCCGATGTACTGATGTCAGATACGGGAAGTCAGGTAAGGATAGCACAATACCCTGAAATAAAACTATATTCCGGATATACCGAGCCTGAAGCCCTTTCATGCAGCGGAAAGGCAACTCTCTCACTTTTCGGAGCCATACCTGTAAAAAGCGTCGAACTGCGTCAGACCGAAGCTCCTACCCTTATAGCAGGCGGCAAGCCTTTCGGGATAAAACTGCTTATGGAAGGTGTAATGGTAACAGGTCTCGGTGATGTGGAAGCTGACAGCGGCACATATGTATGCCCTGCATCGGAAGCAGGTCTTGAAACAGGAGATATAGTGTGTACCGCAGGCGGCAGGACCCTTACCTCTAATCTTCAGCTTCAAGCCATAATCAAAAGCAGTCAGGGAGCTCCTATACCTCTTTCTGTAAAGCGTGGAGAGCAGTGCTTTGATACTGTGATGAAGCCCGTTTTTTCAGAAAAAAGCGGTCAGTGGAAAGGCGGTATGTGGGTTCGTGACAGCATAGCAGGCATAGGCACTATGACGTTCATAGACAGATCTACAGGCAGATTTGCAGGTCTTGGACATCCTATATGCGATTCCGACACGGGGGAGATAGTGCCGCTTCACAGCGGAGAAGCTGTACCTGTCGATATAACCGATACAAAACGTGGCGAACGTGGCATCCCCGGTGAACTGCACGGACGCTTCACAATGGGAAACAGTCTGGGTACACTCGATCTCAACAGCAGCTGCGGCATATTCGGCAGTCTGAACAGCAAAGCCCTGGATGAAATAGCTGAAAGCTGCGAAGAATATAAGCTCGGCTACCGTCAGGATATCAATACAGGTGCAGCTGAGGTATATACAACCGTTATCGGTGACACACCGCAAAAGTACGCCGTCGAAATAGAGAAGATAGATTATAACGCCGCAGACGCCTCAAAGAACATGATGATAAGGATAACCGATAAAAGGCTGCTTGATGCCTCAGGCGGTATAGTACAAGGCATGAGCGGAAGTCCCATCATACAGAATGACAGGATAATAGGGGCAGTAACTCATGTATTTGTATCGGACCCATCCTGCGGTTTTGCGATATTCGCAGAAAATATGGTCAAAACTCTTGACGAGGGATGTAATCGGGAATAATATAAATGACCTTTAGTCATTTATGCTTATAACCAAAACAAAAGGGGCGTTACTTATGTAACGCCCTTGAGTTTAGCTGTTGGTAATTTATCTGTTTTCTTCACTGAAACCGCTGTCAACGAGATCAATAAGAGCGTCTACAGCAGCCTTCTCATCAGCGCCGTCAGCGATGACCTTGATAGTAGTGCCGCCTACGATACCGAGTGAAAGGATACCCAGTAAGCTCTTAGCATTAACTCTGCGTTCTTCCTTTTCGATCCAGATTGATGCCTTGAATTCGTTAGCTTTCTGGATAAAGAAGGTTGCCGGTCTAGCGTGAAGTCCAACCTGGTTCTTTACTGTTACTTCTCTGACAAACATATACAACTCTCCTATTCTCTGATGCGCCGCTGTAGTATTATTTATATAGGGTTCAACGGTCGCTGCAAATATCTCACTTGCTGATATCATTATACAATCAATTTTTTTCGTAGTCAATGGATTTTTGGTCAGAAATCCTTTTATCTTCTCAAATTCTACATTTAGATTAAATCGCAAGTTCATTTTTTTCTTTTGCTTGTTTATTATCACCACAAAAAATTGTTGACTATCATTGTAAAACTTTCATAATATTCAACGTTTTATTATGTTTAATATATCCAAACTAATTTTTAACACGTTCATTATCAGTTCATTATATAGTAATATAATTAATTTCCATACTGAACTGCCAATATTTGCGTATCATTTGATCGGAGTTTTCAACTGACCATGCGGTCATTTTTTCTTCTTTTCCTTTGGCGGATGCTCTGCCATATATATTTCGTAAAGGTCAGGTCTTCTCTCCGATGTTATCTCAAGGCTTTTTTCATGCCTCCACTTCTCAATATTGGCGTGATGTCCCGAAAGCAGCACAGGCGGGACCTCCACACCATCCCAGACCTCGGGGCGTGTGTAGTGCGGATATTCAAGAAGTCCGCTGTATATGCTCTCCTCCTCGAAGCACACATCATCCGAAAGAACTCCCTTGCACATCCTTGCTACCGAATCAACAAGCACCATTGCCGGAAGCTCGCCGCCTGTAAGAACATAGTCGCCGATGGATATCTCCTCATCCACTATCTTGTCAATGACACGCTGATCAACGCCCTCATAGTGACCGCAGATTATAAGGATATCCTCCATTTTCGACAATTCAGCAACTCTCTGCTGATCGAGGACTTTTCCCTTTGGCGACATATATATTGTATGCGGTTTTGTGCCGAATTCTTCACATACCGCCTTGTAACAATTGTAAATCGGCTCGCACTGCATGACCATTCCCATTCCGCCGCCATAGGGAGTATCGTCCACACGGCGGTGCTTATCGAGAGTATATTCACGTATCTGTCGGCAGTGTACCTGTATTTTATCGGCTTTACGTGCTCTGCCGATGATACTTTCGCCCAGTACAGCCTCACACATTTCGGGGAAAAGTGTAGCTATTTCGATCCGCATATTTTCACTTCCTTAGTTATGGTATATTTTACATCATATAAATGGGCGGATGATATCCGCCCCTACAGTTTTTGTTAACAAGCTGGCAAGCGATTCGTGAGTGGGGTCAGGCTACCGTCAGCTTGTTATCTTTTCAACCGCTTTACGATCTTCACCGCAGTAAAACCTGCAAACAGTGCAAGAAGCGCAAGCATGAAAATTCCCATAGCAATATTGCCGTCGCTGAATGACTGTACCGCCACAAGAATGCAGACTCCTGCCAAAGCCGCATATACCGCAAAAAGAACTATCCGCAGTATCCACCTTACAGGCTTCGGAACTCTGCTGTTCACGCTTCCTTCGATCATTCCTTCAAAGGCAAGCCCCACCAGTTCTTCAATTATTGCATCGATCATTGTTCACACCTCTCAGTCAAAAAGCCCATCCAAAGGCCGTATAGTCATAAGGTTGCTGTCGATATCCGTTGACACCACCACATCAGCTATCGCAGGTATGAGGTACTCTCTGTCCTCTCCCTTAATGACGTAAACATCGTTTGCGCCTGTTTCAAGGACATCCGCTATCTTTCCGTAGACCTCGTCTGTATCAGCGTCACGCACTTCAAGGCCGATGAGATCCTGTATAAAGTAGGTATCGTCGTCAAGCTCGAGGTCGTCGCGGTGCATATAAAGCACCTTGTTGCGCAGCTTTTCGGCGGATTCGGGCGTATCAACGCCCTCTATCTTGGCAATGACCATGTTCTTGAACACGCGCGAACGCTCGATGATGACCTCGTCCTTCGCCTTGCCGATGAACAGGCGGTCGAACTCCGCGAGCAGCTCGGGTGTGTCGGTATAGGGCATTATCTTGACCTCGCCGCGTATGCCGTGGGTCGTGACTATCTTGCCAGCTTCAAGGAATTCCTTTTTCATGTCAGTCCTCCGCAATATCGACAGTTTTGGCTATCTGTCGGACTGTGTCGATATCGTTGCCGATTATCATTACCGTCTGCCACGTGTCGAGGTCGTCCACATCGTACACATCAAGAACGAGCTCATAAGCACCGTTCTGGGCAGTCCCCTGCTGAACAAACGACTTCATATTGCCGTTATCGTACCAAAACCTCTTGGATTCGATATCCTCACCGAGATCTACCTCCTGGTCGCTGAGCTTATACGATAAAAAAGTAGGCACCATTATCGCCTTCAGCTCCATGAGCTTATACGTCGCGTTGACCTCTGACGGCGAGAATTTATTGCATTTTCTGTAGTCGAAGGTATCGCACAGGTAGAGAAAATCGTGGGAATTCTCGGGCTTTTCATAGCCGAGCTTTTTCATTCCTCTGAGCATACGCTTGTCAAAATAGCCGATTTCCTCAAAGTGCTCCACCAAAACGGCAGGTTCCTCTTTGTCCATAACGCAGACGAGCAGGGTGCGTTTGGAAATATCGTCGTTATCGACGATAATACCCGACTTTATGCCCTCTGTCTCGTCAGGGTACATCCAGTCCAGTCCGTCGGGAGCTTTGAAGTCGATGCCCTTTATCGAGCACGCCCTGAACTCGGCAGGAACTTCGATATCCGCGTAGGGATACTCCTCAATAATGTCGTTACCTTCAATGAGAAAAGTGGGCAAAATATTGCGCTCCATCATCTTCCACTTGATGAGAGTCTGCGAAAGGTAATATCCCACGCCGCCCAATACCAGTATCGCTGCCGCAATTCCAATTGCTGTTTTCTTACCTTTTTTCATATATCCGCCTTTCAAATCGGAACGCCCACTGCATTCTGATTCCTGAGCTCTCAGCGCTCAGTTCTTCATCTCAAAGTTCTCGCCGAGAAGCTCCTTGTTTGCTTCGAGTATCGGATTAATGCACTCCGCGAGGAACTCGTCCACCTGCTGAGGGCTTCTTCCCACGTAATTCTCGGGCTTGAGCACTGCTTCAAGCTCCTCCTTCGTTACCATGAACATCGGGTCAGCCTCGATAAGTTCGCAGAGGTTGTTGTCGAGACCTCTCTCCTTAACGTTTGCACCTGCCTCCATAGAGTAATCCATGATCCTGTCGTGGAGTTCCTGACGGTTGCCGCCCTTCTTTACAGCGTCCATCATGATGTTCTCGCTTGCCATGAAAGGAAGCTCAGCCATTACTCTGCGTCTTATCATCTCAGGATATACAACTATACCGTTTGTAACGTTCATCATGATGTTGAGGATAGCGTCAACACCGAGGAATGCCTCAGCTACGGAGATACGCTTGTTTGCGGAATCGTCAAGAGTTCTCTCGAACCACTGTGTACCTGCTGTGAATGCAGGGTTGAGGCTGTCTATTATTACGTAACGTGCAAGGGAAGTGATTCTCTCGCATCTCATAGGATTGCGCTTGTAAGCCATAGCAGATGAACCGATCTGCTTCTTTTCTCTTGGTTCTTCCATTTCCTTGAATGACTGGAGAAGTCTCATATCATTTGAGAACTTGCTTGCTGTCTGAGCAATATCGCTGAGGACTTCAAGAACCTTTGAATCCACCTTACGTGAATAAGTCTGACCCGAAACAGGAACAACTGCATCAAAGCCCATTTCCTCAGCTATCATCTTTTCAAGCTGCTTTATCTTGTTTGTATCGCCCTCGAAAAGCTCCATGAATGAAGCCTGAGTACCTGTAGTACCCTTTGAGCCGAGAAGCTTTAATGTGGACATACGGTACTCTAAGTCCTCGAAGTCCATGAGAAGCTCGTTGAGCCAGAGAGTTGCTCTCTTGCCTACAGTAGTGAGCTGCGCAGGCTGGAGATGTGTGTAAGCCAGACAGGGCATATTCTTGTACTGGTCTGCAAACTTAGCCAGATTGTTCATAACATTGAGGAGCTTTCTGCGGACAACTTTGAGAGCATCACGCATGATGATAACGTCTGTGTTATCGCCTACATAGCATGAAGTTGCGCCGAGGTGGATGATACCTGCTGCATCAGGGCAGGCCTGACCATATGTGAATACGTGAGCCATAACATCGTGACGGGTTATCTTTTCACGCTCTGCTGCCATTTCGTAGTCAACGTCATTGATGTGTTCTTCAAGCTGCTTTACCTGTGCCTCAGTAACAGGGAGACCAAGCTTCATTTCAGCTCTTGCGAGAGCCACCCAGAGTTTTCTCCAAGTGGTGAATTTCTTATCAGCAGAGAAAATATACTGCATTTCCTCGCTTGCATAACGTGTACAGAATGGGCTTTCATAGCTTTTGATATTATCGCTCATGACCTTTTACTCCTTTAAAAACAATACTTGCGCTCAGGCGCATAATTTTTCATTGTGATCAATGTCTGCTCAACAACTAAGAATCGGCTTTATATAGCTTTTTAATTGTCAAAGTGCAAGAAAAATGGTATCGATAATTATTCCTGCACTTTGCTTTGCCGCTCAGGGCAAAATGAGCTTGACATAAAGAAATGTGATGTGCAAATCCCTCATGTTATAAAAGATCTGCGCTCCCCGAACGAAGTTCAGGGCAATAACCGCCTTACAGCGGTTGTTGAGTACACATTAGTAATTATAGCATTTTATTCATGCTGTGTCAATCAAATTATCCATACGGCAGACGCCTCTGTGCGAAAAATTCACAGATCAAAAAATCAGCGGATACCTCATGGATATCCGCTGTGATGGTTATTCGGGAAGGCTGTCGATCAGTTTCAGCAGGAATTTCTGTATTGCTAAAGCGTCCTTATTTGTAATTCCGTCACCGACATTGCAGCAATCCGCATTAACTGCGCCGTTTGGCTTGATGACATATTTGCTGGGATTTGATATGCTTGCCATTATGTATACGGCGTCAGAGATATCTACACGGCTGTCGCAGTTAGCATCGCCGTATAATACCGTGCCGGGAGCTGCTGTGGAGAATGGATTTACAGGTATTGTATATGACACAGCTGATGATGTTGTTGTGACAGTGGTTGTGGATGTGGAAGTAGTCTGTACAGGTCTGATAGCCGAAGTAACTACGGGAGTTTTTATATCCTTGCCGTCAGCTGTATCCTGAAGTATGGAGGCTACGCTTGCAAGTGAGGCGTTAAGCTGCAATGCAGGTGTATTCTCGAAAAATGCCTCTGTATTGTCAACATAGCATTTCTGAGCTGCCAGCAAGCCTTTTTTCATGCCGAGGCTTCCGGCTATATTGTCTGCAAGACCTGCTGCGGGGCCGCCTACAAGAACTCCGTCGGGAGCTTTCGGGAATGAAGCGTCTATGCCGTTAGCCCACCATTTGTGGTATGGATTTTTAGCGGTATATTCACCGTAGCCTGTAACATATGATATTCCCAGACCGTTTCTGCCCATGAGGTAGTCCATAGCCTCTGCTGCGGAATCGAGATATTGCTGATCGCCTGTGAACTCGTATGCATATGCGATCAGAAGCGCATTATTGGCAACATAGCCGTTTGACTGGTATTCATATCCTTCAATATACAGCGGATCTCCAAAGCCCCAATTATCTGAATATTGAATTTGTTCCATAGGGATACCCATGCCGTTTTTGTAGCCGTCCATAGAGTCAAGGTAACTGCCGGCAGCTCTTTTAAGCGAGCTTATGAGTACATCCTTGTCTTCGTCATTCAGCTTTTCCTGATTCAGCAGAAGCGAGATATTGCCGAGACCTGATGTGTAGATATCGGAAGCAAATGTGTCAGCAACTATGTCAGTGTGGTATAAAGAAAATCTTCTGCTGAAAGTAAAGGCTTTCTCGTTTAGTGATTTGTAAGTGTAATCATTGTAACGGGGTGAGTATGAGCTTATATCACTATAATAATCCTTATTGCCTGTTGAAGCGAACAGCTCACAGCCTGCCCAGTAGAATTCATCCATTGCGAATTCATCACCGTAAGGCTCTGCGCCTATAGCCTGATCCACCGGCGCAAACTGAGGGTCTTCTCTATAATCACCATAATTGACATCTATCTGGGATTTCCTGTCTTTCAGTACGCTGTAAGCCTTTTCTGCGGCAGCAAGACACTTATCGGCAAATTCATTATCAATGCCTTTCCACAGACGGGCTGCCTGTGCGGCACAAGCGGCAAAGTCTGCGGTAGCGGCATACGTAGGCGGCTTGACGATACGTACTACTCCGTCATAATCGCCGATGTAGTCCCAGGGCTTTATCCCTATGCCTACATATTTATGATCCTGCACCTTATGGTAGACCATGCCTGCACAGTTCTTGCCCCAGTAAGGGTCCTTCTCGTCAACGATCATTTTCATCATCCATTCCAGTTCGTACCTTGCTTCATCAAGGATATCAGGATAACCGTTATCGTTTTCGGGGACAGACAGCAGCTTTCCGTCATCGAATTTGCTGCTTGTGCCGTTTCTCTTTGCGAGCTCATAGGCGTTCTGCATATTCCATACCGAGAAAGCTCCGTTTATGACTGACTTGCAGTTGTCTGCTGCATCGGTCCATCCGCCTGAGACATCTATCTGATATTCCGTGTCACCGTCGAATTTATCGGCTTCGGGCATATAGAATTTTACCCATTTACTCTGAACATAGGCTTTATCATTGCTGTCGGGAGCATCATGTGAAAGTGATTCCTTGTCGCCCGATGTTATATGCTCGGCTTCTATCTTTATGCCTGAGCGGCTCTGATAGAAATAGTTAAGGGCATCTGTGACAAGCCTGTCGGTGTAAGCTTTATCACGTATGGTTATCTTATGGGATTCGTTCATACAGCAGCTTTTGAAGCCGTCAGACCACATCAGCTTGTCTCCGTCGGGTTTGGTGTCATAAAAACCTTCGTGGCCGAAGTAGGCTGTGTCTGAAACGCCGACTGTATCTTTGACAAAGATAGTGTACTCACCTGGGATATCAAAGTCGGAGAAGTCGAGTATCTGAACGTATTTTCCTGAGTCCTTCTGTATTGTTCCGTACGCCGCAGATCTGGTCTCGGTATTTCCTGCTGTTTCATCGGTGACTACAGAAGAAGCTTTGCCTGAGTATACAGCCTTGCCGTTCATATCACGTATCTCAAACTCACAGGGGTCTGGGTTGTCGGTGCAGTATGAGGCTCTTTTTCTGAGCTTGGTGAAATAGCCTGCCTGATCTGTGCGGACGTTGCTTTTTGGCCTTACTATGCCGAAGTCGGGCTGTCCGACAGGAACATCGGCTGATGTGTTGTCAGTCAGCTTGAAATTATCGAAAGTAAGTATGGAACCTGCCGGCATACCTCTGTCGGGCTGACCGTAAGCGCCGAGATTATCGGCATAATGGAATGCCCATTCGGAAGGACCTGAAAAGTTCCCCCTGGCAATAAAGGTGTCTGAGAACTCAACGGTCTTGCCTGCTTCGAGCTGCAAAGGGGTATACTCTGCTCCTCCGAGAGCGTTCCAGTGGTCTATTGAGCCTGAGTAGTTGCCTATCCTCGAATAGAGGTAACCGTCAGCATCCGGCGTTACGGAAAAGCTTAATGTATACTCGTGTCCCTGCATGAGGTAAAGGCCTCTTAGACGCAGCTGGAGGTCACTTCTGTTATTAGTGCCCTCAGGATTGATTATTTGAACTCTGAGAGCACCGTCCCTTACCTCAAATGTCTGTTTTGCAGGCTGAGATTCAACCACCCTCCAGGGAAGAAGAACGGGGTCAGTGTCGAAATTTGTGTCGATGAGGGTAGCTTTCGGCTCTGATGGTTCAGCAGATGCTGTCATCGGCATTACAGCCGTGACGGAAGAAGACAGCATAGCAGCAGCGACAAGGCTGCCTGTGACAGCTTTTGATATCTTGCGTTTCATGTTATATCCTCCTTTTATGTTATAATGTTGTTATATACATTATAACATCCTGACACCACAATGTAAAGAGAAAACTGTTGCTTATGCAAAAAAATATCAGTTAACTAAATGTGCTGAGGACTGCAAAACAGTATTTATAACCAAAAAAACGTATCTCGTGGTTTGCGTGTTTAAACACTTGACATTTTATTGTCTATGCGTTAAAATAGAATGTGACTATTAAAATATAAAAGCGAGGTTGCTTATTATGCTGAAAAATAATGAAAAAGTTATGGACAAGATCGTAGACCTTTGTAAATCCAAGGGCTTTGTTTACCCGGGCTCCGAGATCTACGGCGGTCTTGCAAATACATGGGACTACGGCCCGCTTGGTGTTGAGCTGAAAAAGAACATCAAGAACGCATGGATGAAGAAGTTCGTTCAGGAAAACAAGTACAACGTCGGCCTTGATTCCGCTATCCTCATGAACCCGCAGACTTGGGTGGCTTCAGGTCATATCGGCGGATTCTCAGACCCTCTTATGGACTGTAAGGAGTGTAAGACACGTCACCGTGCCGACAACCTTATCGAGGATTTCGACGGCACTAACGTTGCAGGCTGGTCAAACGAGCAGATGATGGATTACATCAAGGAAAAGAACATCGTTTGCCCTAACTGCGGCAAGCAGAACTTCACTGATATCCGTCAGTTCAACCTTATGTTCAAGACATTCCAGGGCGTTACCGAGGACAGCAAGAGCGAGCTTTACCTCCGTCCCGAAACTGCTCAGGGTATCTTCGTAAACTTCGCAAACATCCAGAGAACAACTCGTAAGAAGGTACCATTCGGTGTTGCTCAGGTAGGTAAGTCATTCCGTAATGAGATCACTCCCGGTAACTTCATCTTCCGTGTACGTGAGTTCGAGCAGATGGAGCTTGAGTTCTTCTGCAAGCCGGGTACTGACCTTGAATGGTTCGATTACTGGAGAAGCTATTGCAAGAACTTCCTCCTCTCACTTGGCCTGAAGGAGGAGAATATCCGTCTCCGTGACCACGATCAGGAGGAGCTCTGCTTCTATTCAAAGGCTACAACAGACTTCGAGTATCTTTTCCCATTTGGCTGGGGCGAGCTCTGGGGCGTTGCTGACAGAACAGACTATGACCTTACACAGCACATCAACACCAGCGGCAAGTCACTGGAATACTTCGATCCTGAGACAAACGAGAAGTACATCCCTTACGTTATCGAGCCATCCCTCGGTGTTGAGAGACTTTTCCTCTCAGTTGTAACAGAAGCTTACGATGAGGAAGAACTTGTATCTACAGACAAGAACGGCAACGAGAAGAAGGAAGTTCGTACAGTTATGCACTTCCATCCTGCACTTGCACCTTTCAAGTGTGCAGTTCTCCCACTGGTAAAGAAGCTCACTCCCAAGGCTGAGGAAGTATACGAAATGCTTTCAAAGAAGTTCATGGTAGACTTCGACGAGGCCGGTACTATCGGTAAGAGATACCGCCGTCAGGACGAGATCGGTACTCCATTCTGCATCACAGTTGACTTTGACACTATCGAAAAGGACAACTGCGTAACAGTCCGTGAC
>JAFOMV010000110.1 GCA_017418765.1 Ruminococcus sp.
CTCATGATAGAAAGCTACATCGAAGACGGCTCACAGAAGATAGGTGAAAACATCTACGGCAAGTCCATCACAGACCCATGCCTCGGCTGGACCAAGACTGAAAAACTTGTCCTTGATCTTGCTGAGCTTCTCTGATAATAATACATTGCTCCTGTTATCCTTGACTTTTTAACAAATGCATGATATAATTTTATCAACTTTTTTTTGACAGGAGATGTATCAATGGAGAGATTCAATGATTTTATCAAGGAAGTAGACGGTTATGTGTGGGGATTACCGCTTATCATACTTATCATGTTCTGTGGTATACTGCTGTCATTTCGTCTTGGCTTCCTGCAAGTGAGGAAGCTTGGAAAAGCACTGAAGTACATGGTAAGGAATGAGGAAACGGGAAGCGGTGAAGTTTCAAGCTTTGCGGCACTGTGTACTGCTCTTTCTGCCACAGTTGGAACAGGAAACATAGTCGGTGTTGCTACTGCTATCGCCGCAGGCGGACCCGGTGCTCTTTTCTGGATGGAGATAGCTGCTTTCTTCGGTATGGCTACTAAGTACGCTGAAGGACTTCTTGCAGTCAAATACCGTATCAAAGACGAAAATGACAGTATACTCGGCGGTCCTTTCCATTATATCGAAAACGGTCTCGGAAAGAAGTGGAAATGGCTCGCTAAGCTTTTTGCGTTATTCGGACTGCTTGCAGGCCTTATGGGTATCGGCACCATTACTCAGATAAATGGTATTACCTCTGCTGCAAACAATTTCTTTGATCCGGATTCACTTCATACTGTAACTATTTTAGGTATGGACTACACATGGACTACCGTTATATCAGGGGCACTTATAACTCTGCTGACAGCTCTTATAATCATAGGAGGCATAAAACGTATCGCATCAGTATCAGAAGTAATAGTTCCTGTTATGATATTAGCATATGTGGTCTGCTGTCTTACAATTATTTTCTGCCATATAACAGAGATACCATCAGCTATAGCTCTTATCGTAAAGGAAGCATTCGGCGTTCGTCCCATAGCAGGAGGTCTTGCAGGAACAGCACTGATGTTCACGTCAATGAAAAACGGCGTTGCAAGAGGTATATTCTCAAATGAGGCAGGCCTTGGTTCAGCACCTATAGCTGCTGCCGCTGCAAAAACAAACGAACCTGTACGTCAGGGGCTTGTTACTATGACAGGTACTTTTATAGATACTATAATCGTATGTACGATGACCGGACTTTCTATAATAATGTCAGGCAGCCACGCAAAGGAAGGTTTACAGGGCGTTATGATAACTATGGACGCCTTTGATTATGGTCTGCCTTTTGCAGAGAGGATATCCTCATTCATACTTATGGCTTGTCTGGCTGTATTCGCATTTACCACTATACTCGGCTGGAATTACTATTCTGAGCGCTGCCTTTCATACCTTACAGGTGCAAGATCATGGCTTACAAAGATATATAAATGGATATACATCGCAGCTGTTTTTGTTGGGCCGTACATGACAGTAGAGGCTGTTTGGAATCTTGCGGACATATTCAACGGACTTATGGCAATACCTAATGTTATAGCGCTGATACTGCTCTCAGGAGTTGTTGCCTCAGAGACCAAAGACTACCTTGAACGCCTTAAAAACGGCAGTGTCAGGGAATGATAAAATACGGGCAGTGCTTTACAAAGAAAATATGACTGTGCATATTCAGCGTGGTATTTGTGCAGTATTGCTTATATGGGGCAGACCTTTTCACAGAAAGGCCTGCCCCATAGTTCATTCTTCTGATTTTGTTGAAGTATCGCTCGGCTGACGAAAGTCGATCTTTAATTTATAATTCGGCATTTCAAAGCATTTCAGCCTGCCCTCACCATCCACAGTGATAGAGTATTCGCCGCTTTCGAGAGTACCTGTAAGTTCAAGGCCTGATTCCTTTTCCTCTCCGCAGAGCTTTTCCAGTTTTGCTGTACTGTCGACTGCTTCCATAAGATTGAGCATCATTGCTTTTACAGGCAGTGCAGACTGAGGCACAGAAAATTCAAGTCCCTTATACGAAGCATTGACTTCGCCTTCTGAAAATTCCAGCTTAACGCCGCTGAGAGTATTTGGTGAATCAAATTCCACTGACCACTCACCATCGCCGTATCTGCATATGGTACCATCGGCATCAAGCTTTTCCAGTGAAAAATCCACTTCCGACTCAAAGGCTTCATCAAGTTTGTTTTCACGTGATGAATTACCCTTTGCGGCAGGTACTCCGCAAGCGGTAAGGACTATTGTGAGCATCAGGCACACAGCGAATGTAATTAATCGTTTCATAGTATCACTCCTTACTATTATTCTGATAATTTAAACATCCGCTGATTTTGAGGCAATACCGCACAAATCTGTCAGGCGGGCTTTGTGCGGTGTTGCCTTAAGGCATCAGATACCGATAGCCTTCTTCTTTTCCTTTAGCCTTCTGAATGAATCCGACAGATTATCGATAATATCTCTTGGAAGCATAGCCTCCTTGCCGAGCTTTTCTGCTGCGATATCTCCTGCAAGCCCGTGAATATATACTCCTGCACAGGCACTGTCGAATACGCTTGCCCCCTGTGCGCATACGGAGCCGATAATACCTGCCAGTACATCTCCGCTGCCGCCTGTACTCATTCCTGCATTTCCTGTATGGTTCACCGCAGAAGCATGGCTGTCAGCAACTATGGTGCCTGCGCCCTTGAGGACTACAGTCACGCCGTACTTTTCTGCATATTTCTCAGCAACTGCTATCCTGTTTTCCTGTATAGCAGCAATATCACAGTGAAGCAGTCTTGCCATCTCACCGGGATGAGGAGTTATAATGATATCTGTCTTTTTCTTCAATAATATATCTATGTCAGAAGCTATGCAGTTTATTCCGTCTGCATCGATAATTACAGGACACTTTGCATTTTCTGTGACGAATTTTGTCAGTTCTATGGTATCCTGAGTTACTCCCATGCCGCAGCCTATTACTATCGCCCCGGCTTTATCCATAGCTTCCAGTACAGGTTGGCGGTTAGGGTCAAAGAGCATATAGCCGTAATCGTCACAATCCAGTTCGACATATGTAGCTTCGGGAGCAGTTACTGCTGCGGAATCTATGCATTTTTCCACTGAAGCGATGCGGACAAGACCGGCGCCGCTCCTGAGTGCGCCCATAGCTGCAAGATAAGCGGCTCCACGCATTGATGAGCTGCCTGCTATGATAAGAACAGTGCCGAAATCCCCTTTATGTGAATCCTGTTCACGCTTAGGCGGAAAATCCGCAAGGTGACTGCGCTCGATGCGGTAGTACTTTCTTTCACCGTTTATAGCCTCTGCAGCCTCATCGGGTATGCCTATATCTGCGACTGTTATCTTTCCGCAATACTTTTTAAGCGGATACTGTGACATACCTGTTTTGATATATCCTAAAGCAAGTGTTTCGTCAGCCTTGAAAATGCCGTTTGAAACAGCACCGTCTGAGCTGTTTCCGCCGCTTGGTACATCAACAGCTATGCAGTATGCTCCTGTGCCTACTGATAACACCTCTGCTGCGTTTTTATCGAGCTGACCATGAAAGCCTGTACCATAAACTCCGTCAACAACAACATCCGCCTCTTTTATAGCTGATATTACTTTGTGCATACGTCTTCTCTCATGCAGCAGCACATTTTCTATGGAATTTCTGTCTTTCTTCTTTTCGAGTGCTTCAAGGCTTGAATCTTCCGAAGCAGTCATATACTCCAGCTCGACAGCCTCTATGGCAGCTTCAACGTTTTTGTTTCTGTAGCCGTCGATAAACCCGATCTTTTCTTTCGGCAGACGCTGATACATCTCCTTTGAAAGCTCTGTTTCAGGCTGACCGCCAACGTCGATGATAGTTATTTTAAAGCCGCGATAAATCAGTATATTAGCAGCAGCAAAGCAGTCTCCGCCGTTATTTCCTTTGCCTGTGAGAAATACAACAGAGCTGCCATCACATTTATTGCCTTTTTCCGAGCGGCAGTGTTCATCTATAAGGTCAGCAAGCGCCTTGCCTGCATTTTCCATTAGCTGTTTCCTGCTTACTCCCAGTGTTTCAGAGCGTTCTTCAATTTTTGCCATTTGTCTTGGTGTTACTATCTGCATCGTTATTCCTCCCTTATGGTGTTATCTTGATCAATGTCTGTTCAACAACTAAACATTGGCTTGATGTAAATAATATGCGCTCCCTGAACGAAGTTCCGGGAAATAGCCGCCGTAATGCGGTTATTGAGTTACACATTAATTATACCACTAAATATTACATTATGCAACAAAGGCAAAGTAAATAAATATTGGATAATTGCTTCAAAAGTGAAATATTATCATATAAAAATCGACTATATTGGTGAGAGGAACTCTCAGCTAACGAAAGGAGGCTTATACTATGGATGATGCATCGATCAAAAAACTGTTTAAAAATCGTGATGAAAGAGCTGTTTCAGAGCTTAAAATGAAGTACGAAAAACTATGTATGTACATTGCAGGCAATATCCTTTCTCAGCGTGAAGACGCAGAGGAGTGTGTCAATTCGGCTTATTTTGATATATGGAACAAGATACCGCCGGAAGATCCCGATGATCTTAAGACCTATCTATGCCGTATAGTCAAGAACAAGGCTATAGACAAGCTGAAATACAATTCCGCAGATAAGAGAAACGCAGCATTTTCTGTCTCTCTTGATGAGCTTGCGGAGTGTATCCCTGACCGCAGTATAAGCAGTATGCCGTCGGAAAAGCTTGCTGAGGGGATAAGCCGCTTCCTTAGAACTCAGGACGAAAGAAACCGAAAGCTCTTTGTCAGAAGGTACTGGTACGGTGATAATCTTGCAAAGATAGCCCGAAGCTTCGGGATGAACGAAAAAACAGCAGCTACCTGTCTTTACCGTACACGACAGAAACTTAAAGTCTTTTTAAAGAAGGAAGGTTATGATTATGAATGAGCTGAAATTATTTGAAGCCATGAATCTTATAGATGATGACCTTATAAGAGAAGCTGATATGCATATTACGGATATCAGCTCCAAAGAAGCTGTGACCGCAGCAGCAGAAAATGATAACAGCGATATCATTGTTTCGGGCGTTGAAAGCTACAGGGCAGGCGGATGGCACAGGTTAGCCGCAGCGGCATCATTGATACTTCTGCTTACAGGCGCTGCCGCAGGCGGAGCACTGCTTATACGTGGCCGCAGACCCCCTGTGATAAGCAACGATGACTTTGAAGCAGAAACTGTTTCGACTGCATTTGTGACTGATGAAACGGCTTCCGGGAAAATTACTATTACCGGGACTTCGGTATCATCGAATAAAACAACAGCCACAACATCATCTGGCAAAGCTGAAAAGAGTTCCCAAAAAACAGGATCTGCCAAACAGGATAAGAACATCTCAGCAGCAGAAACTGAGAGAAGTGTGCTGACAGGCACTTTTCCTGCTGATACTCCGTCGGCAAAGCAGGGCAATACCACTCAAAGCCGATCTTCTAAAACTACGGCAGCCAAGACTTCAGCATCCTCTAAAACCACAACTGTAAAGACGACAACAACTCCGCCTGTTGCAAAGAATTCTAAGAGAATGGCTCTTTATGATGTCTATCAGCTTTCTAAAGGCAGCGCACTTACATGGTCAGACTTTGACCCGTATATCGGCGAGGACGTAGGTTCGGGAATATACATTTACAAATATAATATTCTTGATGGCTATACTCTCTATGTAATGGGAGTTCCTCCGAAAGCGCCCGACAAGATATGGCTTTACAAAGGCACAGATGCGCCTATGGACGGTGAGCATATCGATATCCGCTATGAAAATATCAATGAGTTTAAAAATTCTGAACAGGCACTGAAAGACAAGGAATTGCTCTATAAGGAGATACATCCGGATTCTGTAAGCAGGATACAGGTAACATCCTCATCAGGCAAGAGCACAGAACTTTCTTATCCTGAGGTCAAGAGTTTAGTAAGTCTTCTGAAAGACAGGGATCTTCTCAGAAAGGACA
>JAFOMV010000111.1 GCA_017418765.1 Ruminococcus sp.
CAAACTCCTCAGGGGACATCTTAAGACGTTCAAGCTCGGTAAGTGAATGGGTAAGCAGATCAGAGGTCAGCTTTGAAAGTTCATCGCACTTGCGTACTATCACCTCTGTATACTGTCTGCATTTTTCGGGAGAACTGCCTATACCAAGTTCGAGTGCCTCTGTGTATGCCCGTATAGAAGCTACGGGAGTTTTTATATCATGGGATAGTGCCGCGATAACGGTCTTCTGATTTTCAACAGCTTCACGCTCGCATGCACGGGCACGTAATATCTCCCTCCGCATACTGTCAAACGCCCATGTAAATCTTCCGAAGTAGTTAGTTCTCTCATATACGAGAGGCAGCTCCAGATCGCCGCCTGCAAGCTTATCTGCAAAATCCGACAGCTTATGAAAGGGACGTATTATAACGATGCCGCAGTACAGACTCACTCCCGCAAGAAACAACAGACACAGCGCACCTGTCACAAGAACAGCGGACTGCCCCTCAGGTATACGTGCATCAGCTATAAGTTCACTTTTCAGCATTCTCGCAGCTTCTGATGCAGCAGAATCATCTCCCTGTTCACATAGCTTTTCTATCTCGTTGATACTGACTATATAGCTGCCTTTCCTGTTTGAAATGTCGGAAGCACTGAAATACGATATTCCGCAGACAGTTATGATGATAACGGCAAATAGTACTGCCGCACTTATGAGCTTTTTCATTCATCCACCTCCAGCATATATCCGAGTCTCCAGACAGTTTTGATGTATTTCGGCGAGGCGGGATCGTTCTCCAGTTTTTCACGAAGCCAGCGTATATGCACGGTAAGAGTTGAAGGTTCTACCTCAGAAAATGCTCCCCACACCTCGGAAAGAAGCTTTTCTTTCGGTATCGCTGTGTTCCTGTTGCGGCAGAGATATACAAGAAGGTCAAATTCACGCTGTGCAAGCATGACCTTTTCACCGTTCCGTGTTACAGTTCTTGTAGCTGTATTTATCACTATGCCGCCGAAGGAAAGCTGTTTGTCCTCAGTCTGACCGTAAGCACGTCTTATAAGGGCGTTTACCCGTGAAAGCAGCTCCTTCATGGAATACGGCTTCGGCAGGTAATCATCACCGCCGATATCAAAGCTTCTGATTCGGTCATCCTCGGCAGTACGCGCGCTTGCAAATATAACCGGAACATCCGATACCTCGCGCAGCTGACGGCATATCTCGAATCCTTCGGAATCAGGAAGATTGATGTCAAGAAGTATTAGGTGAAAGCTCTTATGTGAAAGTATATCAAACGCTTCCTCAGCACTTGCAGCCCGCAGACTTTCATAGCCGCAGCCTTCAAGCATCTCGGAAATTATGAATGAAAGATCGGTATCATCATCGACGATAAGGATACGTTTTTTGTCCATCATTTCGCCCTCCGTACTGTGTGATCTCATGTTGTTGCAGAAAAATCCGATAACAGACAGAACTGTAACAACCGTTTATGAACATTATATACTATAGCATAATTCCGGTCAAGTGTCGGGATAAAACAGACTGTCCGATGTCTTGTCTGCTATAAATTATCATTTCACTTGCAGTTTGATAACCGTTCATTCTGTATCGATGGATGAGATAAACCCGTTCATTTTCTCCGCTATCTCTTCCTGCCTGAAATTATGTACATAATGTCCGCATCCGAGTTCTATGACCTCTGCGTCAGATAATTTTTCAGCGTAGTTCTTCTGTGCGGATATCCAGCTTGGAACATCCACCTCGCTTCCGTCCGAAACAAACAGCAGAGTCGGAACATCAGGTATCGGCATACTGTCTATCTCTGCACATGCATCGGGTATAGCATTGCTTTCGTATATTATGTCGCAGTTTACAGCTATCTTTGCCGCTATTGCCTTGTATAGTTTCTTATCATTTTCATCAAGCACTGAAGGAAGTGCACTGTCGGTATAGAATAACCTTGTCAACCCCAATTTACTTGCGACCGAAGCAAGCTTTTCCATTTTTTCAGCTCTTTCCAGATCGAGTTCATCATAGTGTCTGGGAAGCGCCATATCCAGTCCCACTATAGCCTCGACTTCATCGGGGTACTTCTGCGCCCATAGTATCGCTTCAATTCCGGACATAGAGTGCGGACAAAGTATATATGGAGCATTGACGCCCTGCTTTTCAAGCGCTTTTCTGTCCTGTTCAAGTATCGTATCAAAGGACCTTTCCTCATCAACTACGTCCGCTGCGCCATAGCCGTATTTTTCGATTACAGCTATTCTGTAGTCATCTTCAAGGAGACTGTACAGACTCTTGAAATCCAGTACAGGTGCGGCTGTACCGCTGCCCGACAGGAATACGAGTGTATTTTCTCCTTCCCCATGAGTGTAAACGTTCATATTGTGTCCGTCCACCTCAACGAGTTCTCCGGGATAGGTTTTCAGTAGTTTCTTTTCGCTGTTCATCATTATTCTGTTGCTGATAAACATTACAAGCAGAAATAGTATTATAAGTATCAGCAATACAAGCAGTATTTTAACTGTGATCTTAATCGCCTTTTTCATATTTATACCTCCGTTTTTACATCTTTTATCATTATACGATGCAGGAGCGCATATGTCAATGCCGAATGATTTGTATAAATTTGAGAATTATCTCACTTTCTATTGGCGACTGCGGTTTTCTGCGGTATACTAAACATGAGAGACTTCTCACATTTATAAAGGAGGAATATGCATGAACGATATATCGGGGGATCTATCTTAACCGAACATCACTTGCAAATTGGATAATTAAAGGTGCTGCATGGTTTGAACCCGTTATCAGGCAGCTTAAATATCATGCTTTTCTTGAACCTGTGCTGAATGCCGATGAAACGCCTACCCGTGTTTTGAAGAAAAACGGTGAATCCATAAATAAAAAAGGGACAGATGTGGGTGATATGTACAGGTGCATCTGCATCAAGAAAAATAGCACTGTACTCATACCGTGAAAGCAGAAGTAAGAAAGTTGCAGAGGAACTTCTGAAAGGATATACGGGTGTGGTACAGACAGACGGATTTCAATCCTATGGCAGCGGAG
>JAFOMV010000112.1 GCA_017418765.1 Ruminococcus sp.
CTTTGCACTGAATCTGCGGACATATTTTCCGTCATCCTGCACAGAAATCCCTTGACATACGATAGTATGCCTGCGGAATTTCTATACAATCTGACGAAAAAATCTGTCGGCGCATCTTCAGCACAAGCTTTGTGCGGTGTTGCCTTAATGTATCTGAAATGACCGCCTTAAAACAATTATTATTCATCAGAGTGGAGGAATAGCCCTTGCTGAAATATCAGAGATACTCTATCCTGCTCGCAGGTTTGATCATGCTTACAGCTATCGCTATGCTGTTTATAATAAAACACAATGAATGGAGGGATTATCCTTCCGAAGATATGATGGGAAGATGGCACTACGCTGACGGTTCGCCTGCTGAGCTGAGCGGAAATATGATACTCGATGACAACAACTCCGTTTCCATATTCTGTGACATGGGTGAGCCGTACAATGACAGCCGTTCTCTATGCTTTCGCAGCCACAATATATTCTTTACGATTTATGCCGATGATAAGGAGATATATTCGTTTAACCCTGAGCTTGGAGGAATATACGGCACCTGTTACGGTGACTGTATACACACTGTCCCTGTGCCTGTCGGGGCTTTACAGCTGAAGATCAGTGTCACTTCCCTTAAAGACGACAGATGGGATGGTTTCAATGAGTTTGTGCTTCAGGACCCTGCCGAGTATACACGCTCATTGACCGTATCTCAGCTGCCTGCATTCATCGCCTGTGCCGCAACGTTTTTCATAGGAGTCATACTTTTTGTGCTTGGTATCATCATGTACCGCTGGCATAAAGAAATGATAGAGACCATATGCCTCGGCGTTATAACGATACTGCTAAGTGTGTGGTGTCATTCTCAGGTCAGGGTACTTCACCTGATAGTTTCAAATCCGCTTATGATAAGGATCATAGACTATCTTGCAATGGAACTTGTACCTATACCGATATGGCTTTATGTTGCGTCGTTTACCAACAGCCTCAGGAAACCTGTGGTACATGCAGGAGTGATACTCAGTTCACTTCACGTATTCATATCAGTCCTTTTTACAGTTATCGGGATAGCCGATTATGCAGATTTTCTCGTTGTAACACATCTGCTCATATGCTTTGGAGTCATAGCTATAATATGGCTGATAGCTGATGCAACACATAAAAAGAGAGTTAATTTTGAAAAGAGCATATACCTGATAGCTTCGTTCCTTGCAATAGCAATATGTGCATTGCTTGACATCACAAGATTCTATGCATTCCATGCCTCGACCATATCTGCCATGTCAAGGATAGGCCTTTCACTTTTCGTTATAATACTCACATTATATGAGTTCAAGCAGCTTATAGAAATGCGTATAACAAGCAGTCAGGCAGAACTTATGGAGAAGCTTGCTATGGAAGATACGCTTACCGGTATAGGTTCAAGAGCAGCATTTAACGAATACGAGAATGTACTGCGTAAAAAGGATAAGGGAAAATGTGTTTTCGTACATTTTGATGTTAACCATCTGAAAAAAGTCAACGATAACTACGGCCATGCAGAAGGCGACAAATTCATAATTGCAGCAGCTGATATCCTCAAAAAGAGCTTCGGGGAAAAAGGACACTGTTTCCGTGTGGGCGGCGATGAATTCTTCGTCATACTTGACAGAGAAAACTGCATGAGCGACTATGATGAAGGACTTAAAGTTTTCCTCGATGAACAGGAAAAGTATAATCTTGCTGAGCTTTCCCCTGTACCGCTGCATATAGCTTACGGCATGGCTGAATATGACCTTGCCGACGGTGA
>JAFOMV010000113.1 GCA_017418765.1 Ruminococcus sp.
GATAATTCGTCATTTCCTGTAGACAGCTATGAATGTGTGCTGCCTGAGCCTGTTAACGGTTACGGAAAAAAATTGATGAAAGATATATTTGAGCAAAGCTATAAGGATAATGTCCGCTTTGTATACAACACCGAAAGGTTCACACCTGCGGCAAGAAAAAAAGCTTTCAGACATATTTCCGACAGTGTGATACATGATGATAGTATAAAGCTGCCGTACTGGGAAAACGCTTCACGTATCGCAGAATATAAGCTTTCATGGATGTATACGCTCAGGAAATGGCTGTGCATGATACCCACTGTGACCGTACTGTATCTGGCATATAAAGGGTACAGGATGTTCAGGAACAGAAAAGTATTCATTTTTAAAAGAAAATAAAACAATGACCGAAAGGAAGATCGTATGAAAAACATGACCAGATTTACAGCTCTCACAGCAGCTCTCGCAATTATATGCAGCAGTGCTGCTTCATGCTCATCAGAAAAGAAGAAAGAAAGCTCAACGGCTTCACAGCTAATTCAGAATGCATACAAGGCCGAGCCTATCGAATCCGATACCAGCTTCGACTTTGTCTCGAATGTCAAGCGTGTCCCGGGAAGCGATAAAGTATTCGTAACAGGCAGTGAAGACGGCTTTGATAAGGAAAAGCTCTACGTTACTGATATAACATTCAGTAATTTTACCGAGGTAGATACCAAGCTTACTAACAACATGGAGATGTCATACAAAATAGAACCTGCTGAGGATGGTTCATTATACATATTCTATGTTAAAAATGACTACGGCGATATGGAGACCCCTGACTATGATGACCCCGAATTCGATTACGATAATTATGACTTTGATGCCCTTGAAGAAGCAAGGGTAACAAGCTATCACTTCATGCACCTCGATGAGAACGGAAAGAAACTCTCGGACAACGAGATAAAAGGCATGGATAAGTATATTGCCGATGACAGCTATTTCAGCAGTTTTAATACTTTCGGAAAAGATAAATTCATAGCTTCATTCTCATCAGGAAAGGAAACTTCCATTGCTATCGATAAGGATGGTAATGTGCTCGATGAAATAGCATCAAGCGGTTTCAACTGGATAATGGCTATGTCAGAAACATCTCAGGGAGATATGGCTGTCTGCGGATACTCCAATAACGGACTTTGCATCAAGCTGTACGATACAGAGAGCATGAAGGTGAAGGACGAAAGCGTATCGCTTGATAATTCTTCCTTGAATAATATAATGAGTCTCTACAAGGGCGAAGGTGAATACATTCTCTACGCAGACACCGATCAGGGACTTTACGGCATAAAGGCTGACGGTTCCGGTGACGAGATAATAAACTGGAGCGATTCTGATATCTCAAATGATTATCAGCGCATAGTCATACCGCTTGATAACGGGGAATACATCACATATCTCTCCGCTGACGAAAATGAAAGCGGTTTCTTCCGCATGACAAAACGTGACGCTTCTGATTTTGAGAATACAAAGGTAATCACCATCGCTTCCTTGTACAATGACTATGAGATAAGCGAGATGGTGAAGAAATTCAATAAGTCACATGACGACATACGTATAAAGACTGTCGATTACAGCAAATATGATGAATACGATGAAGATAAGCAGCATATGACAAATTCTTCAGAGAGACAGCTTAAACTGGATATATCCGCAGGCCAGGGCCCTGATATGATATCAACTTATGACACCAGCGTTGTATCTGCACTGGCAGGAAAGAATGTTTTCGCCGATCTGGGAGAATTCATTGATAAGGACAGCGATATCTCAAGAGACGATATCATGCCGAATGTGCTCAAAGCATGCGAGTATAACGGAAAGCTTTTATCGCTTTCACCTTTGTTTAACATTGAGACACGTGCTGTAAAAAGCAAATACTGCGATAAGGAAAACTGGACTTTTGAAGACCTCAAAAAGACATATGAAGCCATGCCTGAGGGTTCTGACCTTTTTTCAGAAATAACCACAAGAAAATTCGCTTTCTTCAACGTAATGAGCGCTCTCGGTGACTGCATCGATTATACAAAAGGCACCTGCAATTTTGAAGCAGATAAATTCAAGGAGATACTTGAGTTCTGTTCACAGTTCAGAGATGACGATGAACTGATGAAATGGCAGGATGAGGCATCCGAGGAGGAACTCTCCGAATTCTACAATGATTCCGATCTTAAATACAAGGATGACAAAGCTCTTATATATAATTTGTACCTCTCTGATTTCCGTGATTACAAGTATACTAAGCAGGGCATATTCAATGATGATATAACTCTTGTCGGCTTACCTACATCAGACGGAACAGGCGCAAAAATATCATTCAGCAACTCACTTTCCATCCTTGAAAGCTCTGACGCAAAGGATGAATGCTGGAACTTCATAAAGGAATTCTTTAAAGAGGATTATTATTCGGGTGATAATAATTATGGTTTCCCATCTCTCACCAAGTTCTTTGAAGAAAAGGCGGAGAATGCCATGAAGAAAAGAACATATACCGATGAAAACGGCAAGGAGCACGAGATAGATGATACTACATATATCAACGGCAAGGAAATAAAGATCGATCCTCTCACAGAGGACGAGAGAGACTATATCGTTGATTATGTCAGAAACGCAGGTGCGCCCGGAAACAGCATATCTGAGGAAGTATTTGAAATAATATCTGACAGTATCGACTCATACTTCAAAAATGAAAAATCCGCAGACGAAGTCATTGAGCTCATAAACAGCAAAGTATCCATCCTTCTCAGCGAACAGAGCTGATAACAGCATAAACATCAAAAGGCTGACCTTTCAGTAAAAAGGTCAGCCTTTATCATTTCACGTAAGCTGTTATATTCTCTCATCAGTATGTATGATAACGATATTCTCTGTAATCCTAAAATGTGAAGTACGCCTCGGAGACAGGGCATCACTGCCTTGTCTTATAGTGCTGTCATCACTTATATTTCTTGCAGCATATGGAACTGTATCGGAGATTTCTGCCTGCTTTTCACGCTTTTCCTTAGCGGCTATGATGCTCCACATAATAATATTGGCAATTATGAATACTACTGCTGCTGCGGCTATAACGAGCCATTCTGCTGTTGTCAAGCTGACCTCCTTCCGCAGCATTCAGAATTCTGCTCTGAACATCGCTGCTGTTATATTATCACGTTCGTTTCGTTCCTTTACTGTCTCAATAAGACGGCGAAGACTTTTTTCCATAGCCTTTTTGGTGCTGACCTTTTCGGGGGTGAGCTCATGGTATATCTCCTTTGGTTCAAGTACGTGTCTGAATCCGTCAGAGCAAATCATATAATTAGCACCGCTTTCAAGGTTGCCGAATTTCACCTCAGGCTCTATTTCTCCTGATGCTCCTATACACTGTATAAGTGCATTTCTTCTCGGGTCTGTCAATGCCTGCTGCGGAGTCATATTGCCACGCTTCATTTCACGGTTGATAAAGGTATGGTCATCCGTAAGCTGACGAAGATCACGGGATATCTTGTATATTCTCGTATCACCTGTATGGAACGTCATATACCCTGTATTTACAGCAATTATGCCTGTAGCGGTAGTACCTGCTTTTATATTGTTTTCTGCACCGTATCTGACAAGCTTATCATTGAGTATCCGCAGACGCTTTATAGTACGTCTTGCAGCATTTTCCCAATTCCAGCTGTCTATCTCATAGGGGAGTTCTTCATCAAACCACTCTGAAAAGCTCCTTACTACCTCTGCACTGGCAAGCTCACCTTTGGATAGTCCACCCATGCCATCGCAGACAAGTATCAAAGCAACGGAAGCGCTGTCAGTTTCCGCAGTCTTAACACATACACTGTCCTGATTTATGCTTTTATGTATGCCGACATCAGTATCGGCAGCAGCGATATATCTCATATTCATTACCTTTCAGTTTTAGCTTTCTCTGAAATCGAAAAGTTCATTTGAAAGCCTGATCTCATCGCCGTCACGCAGACGGTATTCTACATTTGCAGGTACATTTATGCCGTTTACAAAAGTTCGGTTAGTCGAATTCTGATCTATTATATAGAATACGCCGTTTTTGCTGACAATATGTGCATGGACCCGGCTGACAGTCTTGTTGCCCGTTACGCACAGATCGACTTTTATATTTTCCTTTCCTATGATATATACCGGCTTGTTTATACTGAACGTTTCTCCTGTAGAACGGCGGAAAAGCTTGGCAGGACGAAGTATCAGCGCCGCATCAAGCTCCATTGTCGAGCTGCTTTCCTCAGCGCCGCTGTATACGTTATCTCCGCTTTCAGGACGCTCAAAGCCGCTTTTCACTTCTTCCTCATCATGATCTGATGTCTGAACGGGAACAGGTCTCTCCTCAGCCGGCTCAGCGCCATCGTCATGCTTTTTCTTATCAGGCGGAGCAAATGTGCTCTGCGGAACTTCCGGGGCAGGAGAGGCAGATATTACGTCAGATCCCATCTCATCTGAAACATCCGTTTTATAAGCTGCTTTTCCAAATATAAAGCGAAAGAGCGAGAAGCCGCCTCCGCTTTCTTCTGCCGGCTTTATCATACCCGAATTATGCTGGATAGTCTGGAGACTTGGTATGCTCGGCAGCCTTACTATGTCATTATATGTTCTGGGCGAATTCACACGGATATAATCCTCAGCATCAGCCAGTGAAAAACGTCCCATACCCATAACATAGTACATGAAGCTGTCAGCAAACGAAAAGTCATAATCTGATATAAACCTTGCAAGAGTTGATACTTCACGCAGACAGCGAATTATCCCGCCATTTGGATTCTCGCAGTTGGTAACTGTCATATAGGGGATAAATATCTGACCGCTTTGCTTGTTCATAAGCATATATTTAGGGTCAAGTACAAGCCTGTTCAGGTCAAAGCCGTACTGCTGGGCTGAACGCAGCATTTCCACAAGCTGAGCTGCTATAAGGAAGTACCTGTCCTTATTCATTCTGGTTTTCAATGCAGATGTCATGGGTATACCATCAGCACCTGAGAATACTATGGTCTTGTTGCCGTTCATATACGGACGCATGAAAAACTGCGTAGGACACGAAGCAAGAAAATCGATCTCTTTGCCTATTACGGTCTCATCACGGGAAAGTCTGCATTTCACAGCAGTTTTTCCCTGAGCAGATGTGATACTCAATTTAGCCATGTACACCTATCCCCTTTTTTATTGGCAGAAAACAGCCAGACAAATATAATATCATTATACAGCACTTCATCAGCAAAGTCAACATCGGCAGACTTATTTATACTTATTGTAACAATACGATATCAATTCCTGCTTATGCCGAAAATCACGTTCTGTCCTGATTTACTGAAAAAATATCAGCGACTTCGCTTAGTGTGATATAGGCAAGAGGATCTATTTTCTGGACGATATCTTTCATCTTCATCACCTGAAAACGGTTTACCACAAAATACAGCACCTTCCTTTCAGATCCCGAATATCCGCCTTTTGCATCTATAAGCGTCATACCGCAGCCAAATTCTTCCATAAGAGTCTTGCTTATCTTATCAGGCTTTGCAGTAACTATCATCGCAGCCTTTGACCGCTGTAAGCCCTCAACTATATAGTCTACCGTTTTCAATGCAGCTGAATATGTAACTATGGAATAAAGGGGGAGTATCCAGCTTTTTATGACGATCCCGCAGATAACATAAAGTACTACATTGTAGATCATCACAAACGAACCTACAGAAAGCCCCATTTTCTTTGCAAAGATAACAGCCATTACCTCTATGCCGTCCATTGCGCCGCCGAAACGTATGGCAAGTCCGCTTCCTACGCCTGA
>JAFOMV010000017.1 GCA_017418765.1 Ruminococcus sp.
GAATTTACAAACACATTCTATGGAGGAACTATGTTTTATAAGAGCAAATTACTGCGTGATACCGCAATTCTGACCATATTTCAGCTTATCCTTGATTCAGCGTCGCTTCTTCTCAATGCCTTTATAACAAGGCAGCTTGGCGCACAGGCTATAGGCATACTATCGCTGATAGGCTCGTTTCTTGGACTGGCAGGCATTCTCTCGAACGGTAATGCTTTCCTTTGCACAAGCCGTCTTGTAGCTGAGGAAACAGGAAAAGGGGGAGCACCTGACTGTGTGCTGTTTCACGGGATAAAGCTGTGTCTGTGCCTTAGCACAGCGGTTTCTGCGGCAATTCTTCTGCTGTCAGAGCCCATATGCAGGCGCTTTTTCAGTGGTGCGGATATGGGATCAGCGCTGCGTATCATGCCTGCTGTATTGGTGACGGGAGCAGTTGGAGCGTGTATAAAGGGCTATTTCAATGCCTGCCGCAGAACACGTGTGACTGCGGTAGGAGATGTGATAGAATTTGCAGTGAGATCGGCAGTTATCGCAGTGCTGACAATGAAGTTGAAAGCTCCTGATGAAGCGGCTGTTTGCAGAGTGATGATAAGCGGAATCGTGGCAGGAAATGTGATATCGCTTGCATATTTATCCGTCATGTATCTGAAGCTTCGCACTCACAGCAGCGGTAAGCCATCAATAGGATTCAGAAAGTATGCCGCCTGCGCATTTCCTATCATGGGAGGCGGTGTTCTTACGGCTGTACTGAGCAGTACAAACGATGCGCTTATACCGTTTTGTCTCCGTCAGTACGGCGATTCGGCAGGTCAGGCACTGGGAAGTTTCGGAGTTTTTGAGGCTATTGTCATACCTACACTTTTCTTTCCGTCAGTCATACTTTGTTCAGTATCGGGGATAATACTCAGCGAATCCGCAAGGGCGGCGGCATCTGGAGATAAAAGGCGCATAAAGAGCCTCGCCTCACGGATAACGGAGTATACGCTCATATATGCGGTCTTTTCAGCGGCAGTTCTTATGCGTTTCGGGTCGGAGATAGGTGTACTGCTCGGCGGCGGCAATGAGGCAGGCAGACTTATAACAGTAATTGCTCCCGTAGTGCCGTTCATATATATGGAAATAGTCCTCGAAGCAATGATCAAAGGCATGGGACTGCAAAGCTTTTCTTCGCTGAATTATTTAGCCGAGTACGCCGTAAGGATAGCGGTAGTGCTGATATTCGTGCCGAGATACGGGCTTTACGGCATTGTCGCCTCATATTACACAAGCAATGTTTTTGGCAACTGTTCACGGTTTGTGCGGCTTATTCGTGCTTCTGAGATAAAATTCCGTCCTGTTTTTACGATGATTATGCCGGTTGTATATGTTTTTCTTAGTATGGGAGCATCCGATATTATTATTAAACCGTTTTTTTATGAAAGCGGCAGTATACCGTATATGGCAGTGTTTACGGCTGTATGGGGAATTATATACTGTGGTATACTTATGCTTATAGGAAGGATACGGCTATTTGACAAATGCAAGGAAGAATTTGTTGTTGAATCTGCATAATAATAACTGTGGTTTGTAATACAAAATGTAGAAAATATCGAAATCCTATTGCAATTATAATAAGTTAAGGTTATAATATTCATATGCTGTTAAGATGGATGAAGAATATGTCTTTTCATGGACCTTAGGCGGTCATGTCAGACAGGATAACGGCTAATCAAACTAAGAGGAGAAATATACTATGAAAGCATACGATATCAACAAAATAAAGAACATTGCTTTAGCAGGACACAACGGCTCAGGAAAAACTTCTCTCGCAGAAGCTATTCTGTACAAGGCAGGAGCTTCTGACCGCCTCGGCAAAACTGCTGACGGAACAACTGTTTGTGATTACGATCCTGAGGAGATAAAAAGAAAGATCTCAATAGGAACCTCTCTTGCATCATTTGAATACAACGATTTTAAAATAAATCTTCTCGATACTCCCGGTCTTTTTGACTTTGCTGCTGAAATGATAGAGGGTATCCGTGCAGCAGATACTGTTCTCATTACTGTATCTGCAAAATCAGGCGTCAAGGTAGGCGCAAGAAAGGCTTACGATGAAGCTGTAAAGCAGGGCAAGTCCAAGATGATTGCTGTTACAAAGATAGATGATAAGGACGCTAACTTCTTCAATGTCCTCACAGAGCTGAAGACCGTTTTCGGACCTTCTATATGCCCTGTTATCGTTCCTGTAATAAGCGGCGGACAGATCGTTTCATTCGTAAATCTCATAGAAATGAAATGCTACAAGTATGACGGCAAGGGTAATGCTGTTGAGACAGATATGCCTACAGCCGATATATCCGAAAAGTTCGAGTACCGTGTTGAAGGTCTTCTTGCTGCTATTTCAGAAGCTGTTGCTGAAACATCTGATGAGCTTATGGAGAAGTTCTTCGAGGGCGAGGCTTTCACTCAGAAAGAGCTTATCGACGGTATCCATGACGGTATGAACAGAGGTATCATCACTCCTGTAGTCTGCACATCAGCAGCTGATCTTTCGGGAATCGATATGCTTCTCAAGGAGTTCGAGCTGCTTCTTCCTGCACCATCAGAGGTTCATGCAGCTGAAGCTTATACTCCTACAAAGGACATCGTTGAGATACCCTGCGACACTTCTGCACCGCTTGCTGCTCACGTATTCAAGACTATTGCCGATCCGTTTGTAGGCAAGATGTCCATGATAAGAGTTATGTCAGGTAATCTCAAGGCTAACTCAGATGTAACAAATGCAACTACAGGCAATGCTGAAAAGATAGGTAAGCTTTACAGTCTCTGCGGCAAGAAACAGACAGAAGTTACTGAAGCAGGGGCAGGCGATATCGTTGTAGCTTCCAAGATATCGGCAAATACAGGAAATACTCTCTGCGATCCTTCAAAGATAGTTGAGTTCGGCGAGATGGAATTCCCGAGACCATGCTACTCAATGACAGTAAAAGCTAAGGCACAGGGCGATGAGGCAAAGATATCATCCAGCATACAGCGTCTTATCGAGGAGGATCCTACTCTCACATATGCTCAGGACGAGAGCACAAAGGAACAGGTACTCAGTGGTCTTGGCGAACAGCATCTTGAAGTAGCAGCTGCTAAACTTAAAGGTAAGTTTGGTGTTGATATTGCACTTTCTGTACCTAAGATAGCTTACAAGGAGACTATCCGCAAAAAGGTAAAGGTACAGGGCAGACACAAGAAACAGTCAGGCGGTCACGGTCAGTTCGGTGATGTATGGATCGAGTTTGAGCCATGCGTAAGCGATACCCTTGTATTCGAGGAGAAGATATTCGGCGGTGCCGTTCCTAAGAACTACTTCCCGGCAGTACAGAAGGGACTTGAAGAAAGCGTCAAGAAAGGCGTTCTCGCAGGTTGTCCTGTTGTCGGACTGAAGGCTATTCTTGTTGACGGTTCTTATCATCCTGTTGATTCGTCTGAAATGGCATTCAAGACAGCCGCTTCCATCGCATACAAGGAAGGTCTCCGTCAGGCAGACCCTGTAATGCTTGAACCTATCGGTACCCTTAAAGTAACAGCTCCTGATGAAAATACAGGTGATATCATGGGTGAACTCAACAAGCGCAGAGGCAGAGTTCTCGGTATGGAGCCTGTAGGACACGGAAATACTGTTATCCAGGCTGAAGTTCCTATGCGTGAGATGCACGATTTCGCAATGTATCTCCGTCAGACAACAAGAGGCATGGGCAGCTTTACCTTTGATTTCGAGAGATACGAGCAGCTCCCAGCAAATCTGCTGACAGAAGTTATTTCTTCAGTAGGTACAGAAGAATAATATTTTTGGCCTGCCTTGTGCAGTCCGGAATTAAAAAAAAGGAGTGACATTATGAAAAAGTCAAGGATAATGGCAGCTTTTATTTCTGGCGCATTGACCGTTTGCAGCTTCAGTGCGTTAAATTTTTCTGCTAAGGTGATCGAGCCTGAGGTGGTAAAAACAGAAACATGGACTAACATCTTATTATATTGATGATAAAACAGAGACCCTGTATCCTTATATTGAATGTCGTGCGGATATTTACAATGATGGCTCAGTTATAGTTTTTTTCTGGAATACTCATGAATGGGATGGCTTTGAAATAGTTTCCCACAAAGTTACTATCGCAAATTCCGTCCCTGTAAAGGATAATTCAATGGAATATACATTCAGTAAAGGCGAGGAATATTTTGACGGTGATGAAGCTATATACTGTGTGTCAGCTGAAAATTACAAAACAGGTGAACCCTTTGTTAAAGATTATTCGTTCTGGGACGAGCAGGATGTCTCATATTATCCGAGTGATTACTCATATATGATGGCAGGCAACAATTTCTCCGGTAATACATCGAAGCAGTATTATATTTATCGTACTAAGGACAATAGACTTGACCCTTGGAAGCCACATAGTTACACGTTAAACTATTATGCATATTATGGACCGCTATCCAAAATGCCGGTCAACGATAAATTATACATTAAGTTTACGCCAAAGGTAGATGCAACAGGTTCTTACGATTTCTATATATTCGGTCATCAATTTACAGTGTCATATGATATGCTGTCTGAAAAAGTGATTGCCGTTCCTCAGCTTACTGATGAGGAAAAGAAAATAAAAGAACTTGAAGAAGAAAATGCAAAGCTAAAGGAAGATATCAAGAAACTCAGCGGCGATAGTCCGGATGATAGTATCCTTCGCTGTGATACGAACGATGATGGTGTTATCGACGGACGTGATGCAACTACTATACTGACTATTTATGCTCTGAATTCAACAGGCAAAGACATTAAAACATTTTCTGATTATAAAAAGTTTGCAGGCGCAGAGAACAAGTAAAGGTATTCTCTTATGAATAAGGCTGTTCGCTTTTGATTTGCTGATCTTACAGAGATCAAGTTAAGATCATATACGGCGGACAGTCTTTTTTATACGTAAAACAGGCAAATTATTGCTCAAAAAATTTTTTTTGAAAAATTTCAAAAAAAGGGTTGACAAATGAAATATAACGTGCTATAATATATAAGTCGTCAGGGAACAACACCTGAAAGACACACAAATAAAGAGGTGGGGGTTTAGCTCAGCTGGGAGAGCATCTGCCTTACAAGCAGAGGGTCACAGGTTCGAGCCCTGTAGTCCCCACCAA
>JAFOMV010000114.1 GCA_017418765.1 Ruminococcus sp.
ACTTCTTCACATGGAGATAATCCAGGAGCGACTGGAGCGTGAATACAATCTTGATCTTATTACTACTGCTCCTTCGGTTATCTACAAGGTCACACTCACCAACGGCGAGGTTCAGTACATCGACAACCCCACAAACTACCCTGACCCCGCACTTATTCAGGTTGCGGAAGAACCTATGGTAAAGGCAAGCATTCTCTCCCCGTCCGATTTTGTGGGCAATATCATGGAACTTTGTCAGGACAGACGAGGTGTTTTCAAGGATATGAAGTACCTTGACGATACCCGTGTTGAGCTTCACTACGAGCTTCCCCTCAACGAAATAGTTTATGACTTCTTCGACGTTCTCAAATCCCGTACAAAGGGCTATGCGTCATTTGACTATGAGATGATGGGATACGTTCCCAGCAAGCTTGTTAAGCTGGACATCCTCCTCAACGGTGATGTTGTGGATGCTCTCTCATTCATTATCCATACTGATAAAGCCTATGGCAGAGCACGAAAAATAGCTGAAAAGCTGAAAGAGAACATTCCACGTCAGATGTTTGAAGTACCTATTCAGGCTGCTATCGGAGGAAAGATAATCGCCCGTGAGACTGTAAAAGCAATGCGTAAGGACGTTCTTGCAAAGTGCTACGGCGGTGATATCACACGTAAGAAGAAGCTCCTTGAAAAGCAGAAGGAAGGTAAAAAACGTATGCGTCAGCTCGGTACTGTAGAAGTGCCGCAGGAGGCATTCATGAGCGTACTGAAGCTGGACAGCTGACGGAGGGATATCATGATAAATGTTATCATAATCGCAATACTTGCAGCACTGTTTATCCTGAGCGTACTGACCGTACTGCCTGAAAAACTCATCAGAAGAAATTCTGCATTCGGAAAGCTGCTGAGAAATATAAGGATAAGGCTGCGTGAAAAGTCAAGGACAAGCTTTTGTGTAGTTTCGCTTCTCATGCTTTTCATTGGACTTATCACCCATGACAAAAGCTTCCGATACATATGGGCAGCTGTGGGAATAATGCTTCTGACACTGATCATCCTCCATCCCGAGGACATTCTCTCGCCTTTCCGTACAAGAAGAAAGGCAAGAAAAAAGAAGGAGATCCCACTTATAGCAAAAGCTCCCGTCAATAAAAGCAGAGCATCCGAAGCAAGGCTGCTTGAAGAATTAACACCTGTAGTTGTCGAGGAAACAGCTTCGGGTTCATGAAAGGATAAAAAATGGATAAAGAAAAGAAAAGTATCTACTGCTGTCCGCACTGCGGAGAAAAGTCCTTCAATCCGTGGACTAAGCTAAAAGCAGGCTCAATGCGCACCAACGGTTCAGTCTGCCAGAAATGCGGAAGACGTGCTGTCAACGGCTTCGGCTACTCGATATTCTCGGCTGTTTTCAGCATTATATGCTTTGCGCTCATAATTATGATATATCTGAAAGCACCAAACACCGCAGGCACTCAGTACGAATGGATCGACCAGTTTGAATGGGGCATAAATTTCTGTCTCCTTCTTCTTATAATATTCGTCCCCAAGATAGTCAGCGCATTTTTCTTCAGATTAGAACCTGCTGTACGTGTTGACCTTAAAAATAAAAAGGAATCGAAATGAAAAACGTCGGTATCTACATTCATGTCCCTTTCTGCGGAAAAAAATGCAGCTACTGCGACTTTTACTCCGTCTGCTACACAAAACAGCAGACGGAGCTTTATGTTCAGGCGGTACTGCGAAATATCAGGCATTACGGCAATGACGAACTGAAAGCTGATACAGTTTATTTCGGCGGAGGCACTCCCTCGCTTCTGAATCCCGAACAGATAGAAGAAATACTTTCAGCTGTCCGCCATAACTTCGATATTGCTGATAATGCAGAGGTAACAATGGAGGCTAACCCTGCAGCTCTAACTCCCGAAAAGCTTTCCGAATACAGAAGTGCAGGCGTAAACCGCCTTTCCGTAGGTGTGCAGTCCATGAACGATGATGAACTGCGTTTTCTCGGCCGTTTACACAATGCCGAAAGAGCTGAAAAAGCCGTATACGATGCGGCTGCGGCAGGATTTGAAAATATCTCATGCGACCTGATGATCGCTCTGCCGTCACAGAAATCCGAAAGGGTGAAACACTCCATTCAAAGGCTTACCGCTCTGCCTATAAAGCATATTTCCGCCTACATTCTCAAAATCGAGGAAGGTACGCCATTTGACTGTGAGGACATTATTTCCTCTCTCCCCGACGAGGACGAAACTGCTGAGCTTTACCTAAATATGTGCGAGGAACTTGAAAACGCAGGTTTCATGCAGTACGAAGTTTCAAACTTCGCTAAAAACGAGTTTGAAAGCCGTCACAACTGCCGCTACTGGAAATGTCAGGATTACATCGGCATAGGCCCATCTGCACATTCCTGCTTCGGTGGGAAAAGATTTGCTGTACCGAGAGATATAGATTCCTTCATAAACAGCGATATACAGCCGACTGAAGTAACTGATGAATCGCCCTGCGGATTCGAGGAATACTCCATGCTGAGGCTGAGACTGAAGGAGGGGCTGTGTCTTGAACGTGTCCCGGATCACAAAGCAGATATAGAAAAAAAGCTGCCCTCATTGCTGAAGGCAGGCTATATTGAATATGACGGAAATGTTATATCGCTTACCCGAAAGGGTTTTCTGATGTCCAATTCCGTAATTGAATATCTGATTTTTTAAGGCGGTCATACCGTCTTTTTTATTTTGAAAGGTCCTCTATGATCTTCCTGATAACAGGCATATCCTTGTCATAGGTTTTCTGCATATCATCAGCATCTGCATACAATAATCTTTTAGGTGCTCTTACTGCGATATACGTATCATCATGAATATCACTTTTTGCTGCACATACATGTTTTGCAAAATCTGTATCTTTCAGATAAAAGAACTGCTTATCGATGTGTTCATTATCAGGAAAAAGTTCGCTCAGGTCAACAAATACATTTTCGGCTTCTATCATATCCGTAAAGTTTTTATCTGCGATCACCATAACAGCATCTGCTATCTGCATTTCAGTAGTCAGTTTAGTATCAGAACCATTTACATAGTTTGCATAGTCGTTTTCACTATTGTAATCGATATAGTAGACCTCAGCTTCTGTTTTGCCGTTTCCGTTGAAATCATCTGCAAAACTCTCAACGTAATCTGAAAGATATCCTGCTTCTCCTATAGATGGATACTTACCTATAAGCAGAACTATCATATCAGGACGAGGCTTTGTAAGTATATCATGTACCAGATATCCTCCGAGAAGCACTGCAAAACACGCTAAACCGAGCCACCACTTATTATGATACAGGAAATTCTTAATCTTCCCCCAGAGAGAAAGACGTATCTCAGTTTCATCCTCATTTTCGGGAATAAGGCTGCTTTCTTCGATAACCCCCTGTTTAAGGCGCATAAGCTCCTTTTTTTCTTCAATTATACGTTTATCATATGCTTCACGGCGCTGTTTTTCCCGCAGTTCAAGCTGTTTTTGAAGTTCAAGCTTTTGTTGTTCATCATCCTGCTTTTTTTTCATATTTTCTTCACGCAAGTTCTTAACATTTTTCTTTCTGGCAGTGATCTTCTCATCGCTGCTGCCATCATTCTTTATCATTTTTTCACCTCATACACATAACATCAAATGTAATTATGCATAGTAATTATAGCATAACTGCGTTCTCATTGTCAACCAAAAGAGCACTTCTCACATCAACTTAAAAAATCTGCCGATATTTGTCATTTTTGCTTGCATTTGTTAATGATTTGTTGTATAATTGAATATGCGTGATATTTCACATTTTATTTACATCCGTTTGTCGGAAAATTACATAAAAGGCGGTACTTAAATGGTTTTTTCAAGACTTTTCTTTATTTATATATTTTTACCGATATGTTTGCTTCTATATGCTCTTGCACGAAATGTAAAACAAAAAAACTGGGTGCTTATTATTTTTTCGCTCCTGTTTTATGCATGGGGTGAGCCCGTATATGTTTTTCTCATGCTGTTCACTGCAATTATCAATTATGGTGCAGGGCGGCTTATCGGGCGTTATCAGGGAAAAGCAGGAGATACTATCGCTACCTATTTTGCTGTGATATACGATTTTCTCATGCTCGGTATTTTCAAATACAGCGGCTTTATAGTCGAGAATATCAATGCATTGTTTTCGTCTGACATCCCTGTCCCTGATATAAAGCTTCCGATAGGTATCAGTTTCTACACATTCCAGACAGTGTCATATATCATAGACTGCCACTGGGAATCTGTTAAACCTCAGAAAAGCTTCAAGAATTTTCTTCTGTATCTTACACTGTTCCCTCAGCTCGTTGCAGGTCCTATTGTCAGATACAGCACCATCGAAAAAGAGATTGAGGACAGGACCACTTCGATAACTGATATTTCCTACGGTCTTAACCGTGTCGCCCTCGGACTTTCTAAAAAAGTCCTTATTGCCAATCAGCTCAGCATTATCGCAGACAACTTTCTCGGAAATGTGGAAAGTTCTACCGTTTTCGGTGCATGGTTCGGCGCAATCGCTTACGCTATGCAGATATATTTCGACTTCTCTGGATATTCGGATATAGCTATAGGACTGGGACGCATATTCGGATTCCATTTTGATGAAAACTTCAATCATCCGTTCATCTGTAAGGATATTACTGAATTCTGGCAGAGATGGCACATATCCCTCAGTACATTCTTCAGAGACTATCTCCTGTATGTTCCTATATTCGGCAAGAGAAGAAAATACGGCGGACTTTTCCTTGTATGGCTCTGCACAGGTATATGGCACGGCGCAAGCTGGAATTTTATTCTCTGGGGCATATACTACGGTATATTTGTATTCCTTGAAATGAAGATCGGCAAGAAAAATATGAAGAAGATACCGATCGTTATCCGTCAGATCTACAACAAGATAGTAATTATAGTCGGATTTGCAATCTTCTACTTTGAAGATCTCGGCAAGCTCGGCGGATTTTTCAGAACAGCATTCGGATTCAGCGGAAACGGTATTATCGGTATACAGGATAAGATATCATTTATGAATAATGTATATCTTATCGCTCTTGCAGTAATATGCTGTTTCCCTCTTATCGAATGGATAAAAAAGCTTACCGACAAGACTTTCTTTACAAAAAGTCTGGCTTCAGTTGTTACGGCTGTCTGCTCGGCTGTTCTTCTTCTCCTGACAAGCATAATGCTTGTTGACGCCACAACAAATCCATTCCTTTATTTCCGATTCTGAAAGAGGTCTTATCATGAATGATTTAAATAAGAATAATGGAACTCCCGAAAAAGGAGAATACATCGGACGATACGAAAAAACTGCCGATAACGATGCAGTATCATCTCGTCCCCTCAAGCCGCTAAGGCCGCTGAAAAAGGCACGTTCTTCTCAGAATAATATCTCTAATGGAGCAAATGTCCCGCCTGTGCGAGCCCAAAACGCTCCTGAACATCCGAAAATACACAATAAGAAAAGAAATGCCGCCGATAAGGAAGCTGCTAAAAGAAAGGCACAGCTCCGAAAGCAGAAAAAGCGTGAGAAGCGCCGCAATAATATAACAAAGGCTATTGCAGGACTCAATGTTGCTGCTGTGGGCGGTCTGCTTGCATTCGGTTCGGCCTATATGCTTTTCTTTGAGCATGAGACCATTTCTCAGGATGAAAACAGATACCTGACAAAGTTTCCGGAATTTTCCGCCGATTCTTACTTCAAAGGAGAATATACGGAAGGCATTGCTGATTACTATGATGATACAGTACCTAACAGAGACAAGTTCAAGAAATTCATAACAAGTACACTTATGCCTCTGAAAGGCAGAAAATACGGCAATGATGAAGTTGAACTTCACGGTATAGCTTTTGAGAAAAAGGAAACCGAAACAACTACCTCTCTGACAACAACATCTATCGGAACCAACACTACTGCTTTGTCCGCTGTCACAGAAACCACCACAACTCTACCTAAGGCGGTAGATCCTGCTGTTGACGGTGAAATGGCAAATAATATCCTCATAGCAAATAACAGAGGTATAATGATCTACGGCGGTGCATGGGGAAATGAGAAGGAATATGCTGAACACGTAAACGCATACAAGGAAGCACTCCCTAAGGTAAATGTATACTCACTCGTTGCACCTACAGCTTGCTCCTTCTATACCCCTGAAAACTATAAAGATCTATTTGAAAGTGAAAAGAAGGATATAGACAGCATAAAACGCAATCTCAAAGACGTTACTGCTGTTGATGCATATACACCGCTTCTTGCACACAAGAATGAGGATATCTATTCACGTACCGACCATCACTGGCAGCCTCTTGGTGCATATTATGCAGCTGAAGCCTTTGCCGAAGCTGCTGAAGTCGATTTTGACCCTATCGAAAAATATCAGAAAGTTACTCTATATGACTTTGTCGGAACTCTTTATGGTTATACTCAGAGCGCAGCATTGCTTAATAATCCTGAAAAGTTCATTTACTACAAGCCAAAGAATACTCTCAAAGTGACCCAGTATGACCAGTATTTCCAGAATCCGTCTGAGGTCGAGCTTTTCATCAGATCATCGACTCTTGATACTTCAAGCTATTACATGGTATTCGGTTCTGATGAAAGAATCGTTCATGTCAATAATCCATCATGCAGGAACGGAAGAAACCTTGTAATATTCAAGGACAGCTACGGAAATGCACTTCTCCCGGTACTTGCAAATTCGTTTGAAAACATTTATATGTGCGACATAAGATATTTTAAAGTAAATGCCGCTGAATTTGCAAAAGACGTTAAATGTACAGATATGCTTTTTGCAATGTGTACTTATTCAGCAGTAGGCCCAAACAGAGACTTTATCGAACAGAATCTGCATAATTGAGGTGATCGCTATGAATGAAGAAAACAGAGATACCGGTATAACAGAGGATGGCATGCCGGAAAATGGAAGTAACATTTCTCAAAAAGACGAGGAATCAGCCGTACCGCTCAATTTCGATTACTATAAAAAGAAGGACTATTCTTCCGCAAAAAGAATAGCTGCCTGTGCAGCTGCTGTTATATGCGGTTTCTGCGTTGTTGGCGGTGCCCTGAAAACGATCAGCAAAAGAAAACAGCCTGAAATGTCAAGTGAAGCGGTACCGGCTACCGATTACTCTTATCCGGGCAGCCCATATGCAGATGATAATATCGTCTACAGAAAAAATACCACTGACAAGGGACTTGAATATACTGTTTACGACTCTCATGTGAGGATAACAGGATGTTCGGATTTTATATATAACGGCAGCTTAACAATTCCTTTCAGCATAGAAGGCAAACCTGTTACGGAAGTAGATTACTATGTTTTCACATACCTCAAACTGAAATCTATTGCCGTAGCCAATCCGAACTGCATTTTCTTCGTTGACGATACAGCAGCCCCTTTTGATCCGAACACTGTGATCATTGCTGCTGAAAACTCAAACGCTAAGCAAACAGCTGACAAGTACGGCAATCAGTTTATGGCCAAATAAAGGCAACACCGCACAAAGCTTGTGCTGAAGATGCGCCGACAGATTTTTTCGTCAGATTGTATAGAAATTCCGCAGGCATACTATCGTATGTCAAGGGATTTCTGTGCAAGATGACGAAAAATATGTCCGCAGATTCAGTGCAAAGCCGTCAGGCGGGCTTTGTGCGGTGTTGCCTAAAGATATGCCAATATAAAAAGGAGACACAATGAAAGAACTTGAATTTCCATTTGACAGCAACTTCCTGCTGAGAAAAAGAAAAGGAATAAAAAAGCAGCTTCTTGCTGACGGGACTGTCAGAATACATAAGAAGATAGCTGTTCTCGGCGGATCTACCACAAATGACATCATATCAATGATGGAGCTGTTTCTGCTGAATAACGGCATAGAACCTGAGTTCTACCAGTCTGAATACAACAAATTTTACGAGGATGCTGTTTTCGGCAATCCCGAACTTGACAGCTTTGCGCCTGATATTATCTTCATCCATACTACTTCAAGGAATCTTACTCTGCTGCCTGAAAGCCCTGCTGAGTCCCCCGAAGATATACAGGCAAAGCTGGATGATCAGTTCGGTATCTTCAAGCAGATATGGATATCTCTCATGGAGAAATTTTCATGCCCGATAATACAGAACAATTTTGAGCTTCCCCTTTTCAGAAGGACAGGCAGCTACGACGGCTGGGGCTACAGCGGTACTTCTGCTTTCATCAGCCGCCTTAATGTGATGTTCTCTGACTATGCAAGGAAAAACAATGGTTTCTATATTAACGATATCAACTATCTTTCTTCTGTTATCGGTCTGAAAGAATGGCACGATCCAGAGGCATGGTATCTCTATAAACACGCTGTAAGAATGAGCTGTATCCCTGATCTTGCTTTCAGCGCTGCGTCCATTATAAAGTCGGTTTACGGCAAGAACAAGAAGGTGATCGACCTTGATATGGACAACACCCTTTGGGGCGGAGTTATCGGCGATGACGGTCAGGAAGGCATAGAGATCGGACCTGAGACCGCTGTCGGACAGTCCTTCAGCGAGTTTCAGCAGTTCCTCAAAGGCTATAAGAATTACGGTGTGCTTCTTGCTGTATGTTCCAAGAATGACGAAGCAAATGCACTTCTCGGACTGGAACACCCCAGCAGCGTTCTCCGCAAGGACGATTTTGTATCTATCAAAGCCAACTGGGATCCCAAGGACAGAAATATTGCCGATTCCGCAAGTGAACTCAATCTTGGTATCGACAGCTTTGTTTTCGTAGATGATAACCCTGCTGAAATAGCCATTGTAAACGGACAGCTTCCGCAGGTCAGCACTGTCGAACTCACTTCTGTGGATCAGGCTATGTATTGTCTCAGCAGAGGCGGTTACTTTGAAGTCACCTCAGTATCAGCTGATGATCTGAAACGCTCAGAGATGTACGCTGCAAACGCTCAGCGTGCCGCTCAACAGAAAAGCTTTGGCAGCTACACGGACTATCTTCTCAGTCTGGAAATGAACGCTGCGATTACTGATTTTCTCCCTGTATATCGTCAGAGGATAACTCAGCTCACCAACAAGAGCAATCAGTTCAACTGCACTACAAGGCGTTTTACTGAAAGTGAGATAGAGGAGATAAGCAGTAATGACAACTATATAAGGCTATGTGGACAGCTTTCCGATAAATTCGGCGACAACGGCATTGTTTCTGTTGTGATCGGAAGTATCAGCGGCGATCAGCTTAATATCGACCTATGGCTCATGAGCTGCCGTGTTCTCAAGAGAGACATGGAACTTGCTATGCTGGACGAGCTTGTACGTCAGGCAAAAGAGCGTGGGGTTACACGTATAAACGGTTATTACTACAAGACCGCAAAAAATAATATGGTATCCGAGCTTTACGGTTCATTCGGTTTCAAACTGGACGAAAAGAGCGAAAACGGTGATTCCGTATGGCATCTGGATATAAACACATACACAAACAAAAATCATGTTATAAAAGTAAAGGAGAATTGCAATGAATAAGAATGATGTGATCGCAAGACTTAACGAGGTTTTCAGAGACGTTTTCGGTGATGATTCCATAACTGTGAATGAATCAACAACATCCGCAGATATTGATGACTGGGACAGTATCGAACACATCAACCTCGTTGGTGCTGTTGAACAGGAATTTGGTCTTCGTTTCAAGATGCGTGAAGTCTCAGGCATGAAGAATGTTGGCGAAATGATCGGCATTATCTGCGAAAGAGGCACTAAGTAATGACAAAAAAGGCAAAGAGATCTGTCATTACCGCCTTTATTCTCATTATCCTCATATTTGTACTGTATATATGGGGATTTGCTTTAAAAGCTATAAGATATAAAACCAGTACCGGCAAAATGAAGAATGACCTGAAAATCGTATTTATATCCGATCTTCATAATTGCTTCTTCGGAGGTACCGATCAATCGGGCTTATGGGAGGCAATAACTGCCTCTCAGCCCGATATTGTTGTCTTCGGCGGTGATGTTATCGATGCATGGAGCGGCACAAAATATGCTCTTGATATTATGAAAAAAGTCCATGACAATTATCCCTGCGCCTATGCTCCCGGCAATCACGAAGATATGCGTTCAGATAAAGAGGATTTTTACCGTGATGTTGAAGCTATAGGTATAGATGTGCTTCTTGGAGAATATGACGAATTCTATATTAATGGTGAAAAGATAAGGATATACGGCGTTCTTGACAGTCTCGCATACGGCAGTAAGGCTTCTCAGCTTGATGAATGTTATGAGACTCTTAATGAGGATTACTATAATATCCTCCTTGCTCATCAGCCCGAACAGATCGATGAACTTCTCGGTGACGGCAGAAAAAACTTTGATTTGATACTCTCAGGTCATGCACACGGCGGTCAGTGGCGAATCCCGCATTTGCTTGATCAGGGACTATATGCCCCGGATCAGGGCATACTCCCCCATTATACCACAGGTATGTACAACTATGGCGATACCGTTCACATTATCAGCAGAGGCCTTGCAAAACCTCCTCGCATGATATTCATACCACGTATATTCAATCGCCCTGAGCTTTCGGTCATAACAGTAAAGGCAGAATAAAAGATCATAAAGAAAATTGTCCGAAAGTACAGAAAAGTACTTGTTTTTTATCGCTGTTGATGTTATAATAGAATAGTCTAAGCAATTTATTATAGAGAGGATCTCTGCTTTTTGTATGGAAAAAGAAAAAAATTTTGCCGATGAGCACAGCGAGGATATGATCTTCGGACGAAACCCCGTTATTGAAGCTCTGAAATCGGATGCAAATCTGGATTGTATATATATATGCGGCAGCGGCGGAAGTCTGAACCTCATCCGCAGGCTTGCCAGGGAAAAAGGCATCGTTGTAAAGGATGCTCAGGAAAAAAAGCTGTCTCAGCTTTCAGGAGGCGCTTCCCATCAGGGGGTAGCTGCTGTCGGTGCCTGCGGCGAATATGTATCAGTAGAGGACATTCTCGCTGTTTCACGCAATAAAGGTACTAAGCCATTCATTATAATATGCGATGAGATAGAGGATCCACATAATCTTGGTGCGATAATCCGTACAGCCGAAACCTCAGGTGCTGATGGTATTATCATCCCCAAGCGCAGAAGTGCTTCACTCAATGCAACTGTTTTCAAGACTTCGGCAGGTGCAGCTAATTATGTTCCCGTAGCAAGAGTCTCAAATCTCGCTTCATGTATCGATATGCTCAAGGAAAATGGCGTATGGATATACGGAACTGACGCTTCCGGCACTGATTATACTCAGACAGATCTTACAGGTAGCTGTGCATTGGTCATCGGATCTGAAGGCTTTGGCATCAGCAAGCTGATACAGAAAAAATGCGACTTCATGATAAAGCTTCCCATGCTTGGAAAAATAAATTCACTTAACGCTTCTGTTGCGGCAGGAATATTCATGTATGAGATACTCCGCCAGCGCAGAAATAATTCATAAGGAGAGAACTATGCCCGATAAAAAACCATCTATTGAGGATATACTGGATGAGTACTCACCCGATTCCTCAAACGTCAGAGTCGGACGTGTGGATGCTCAGAAAATACTGAATTCCACAGTTAACCTGCCCGACCTTTCAAAGATGGCTGCGTCTGCTCAAAAGAATAAAGGCGTTGTTTCTGAAAATAAAAAGGTAACAGTTATAGATGCGGACGCTGTTAGCGAGATAAAGACTGCACCACAGGGAAAACTGATCAAGCCGCTTGAACATGATCAGCCTCGCTCAGCTCCAAATGATGCACCGCAGATAAGACGTATGTCAGATTCTACACGTGCAAAAGAGGCTGAAAGCTCCAGAAGAAAAAAGAAAAAACACTGGGGTAAACAAGCTGATTATACCTATGACAGAGAAACACCTGACGGAGAGTATATGTATACTCCCCCATCATTCAAAAAGAAGAAAAAAACACGTGCGGCTATACTGGCTGAACTGGATAACCCGGAAGGTAAAAAACAAATAACGGATATCGTTCCTTCCCCTACTGCAATGATAGCAGCAGGACTTGATCCTAAAAAGCCACTTGGTGCTTATACCGATGCTGAACTTTCAGAGATCGCACAGACGCAGTCAATAAATACTTCTGTTAATATCGATATCGACAGTGAAGATGAATTCGCTGCTGCTAAAACCCACAAAAAACGTACCAAACGTATCGTTGATTTCAATTATTACGGTGATGTAGAAGATGTTGGCCGTGATATCTATGATCTGAGAAGTATCATCACTTCAAGGGTATTCATACTTGCTGTAACTGCTTTTATGAGCATTTACATCACTATCTGCGACCAATTCAGTCTTCCCATCGCAGGATTCCTTACTGCAAGGAACATAAGGACCTATATTCTGGTACATCTGATACTCGGCCTTATATCAATGTTTGCTTCATGGCCTGTTATGACAAACGGACTGAAAAAGCTTTTTACTTTCAAGGCTGACGGTGATTCAATGAGTGCGGCAACTGTCGTTACCTGCATGGTATCAATGATACCGGCACTGATTGCTCCACAGATGATCGGAATAGAAAACATCCATATATATATGCCCGTAGGTATTCTTTCACTTTTCTTCAATTCATGGGGCAAACACCTGATCATGCGAAGGGCGGCCAGAAACTTTAAATTCGTATCAAAGAATTTCGACAGACACGGTGTCACATACGTAATGGATGAAGAACGTGCCGAAAGGATAACACGTGGAACTCTCGGCGACTTCCCTATACTCGCTTCAATGAGAAAGACCGACTTTCTGACCGACTTCCTGAGATACACATATTCATCTGATATGACCGATCAGTACTGCCGTACAGCTGCTCCGCTGGTTCTGTTCGTATCATTTTTGATCACAATGTTCCTTGTCTATTTTTGCAAGGGAACTTACCTTTCACTTGAATCTCTCGGCTTCGGCTTCTCAATATTCAGCATGATCGTCTGTGCTGCCTCATGTGTATCACTTCCGCTTGTCTGCAATGTTCCGCTGGAGAATGTGTCAAAGAATGCTTTAAAGAATAAGGGTATCATGCTCGGTTATCAGAGCGTAGATGATTTCTATGATACTAACTCAATACTTGTAGATGCAGAAACGCTGTTTCCACAGGGTACAGTTCGTCTTGACGGTATAAAGGTATTCTCCAACACAAAACTGGACGAAGCACTTCTTGAAGCCGCAAGCCTTACAAAACACGGCGGAAGTATCATGTCACAGCTCTTTGATGATGTTGCCGCCGAAGGGCAGAAAACTCAGTACAGGATAGAAAACTATTCTTACGAGGAAGGCAGGGGTATGTGCGGCTGGATAAGGAACAAGCGTATCCTCTTTGGTAACCGTGAACTTATGACAAGCCACAATATTGAAGGGCTTCCCACTAAGTCAAAGGAAGCTGAATACAGCATAGGCAGAAAAGAAGTGCTGTACCTTTCAATATCAGGAAATCTTGCAGCAATGTTCGTAGTTGAACTCGTTGCTGACAGATACGTCAAAAAATGGGCTAAGCTGCTTTGCAAGAATAAGATATGCTTATTCGTCAAAAGCGTTGATCCGTGTATCAATGAAAAGCTGCTGTATCACCTTTTCGATGTACCTGATAGTATGTCAAAAGTTATCCCTGAAAAACTACATGAGGATTTTAATGATGAAACCAAAAAAGCAGTGAGACTAAGCGCTTCTATGGCTACAACAGGCCGTTTTGCTTCGCTTGCAGAACTTATCATCGGTACAAAGAATGTTCATTTCTCTGCTATAATCGGACTGATTCTTCAGACAGCATCAATTCTTCTTGCCTTCGCAATAAGCATGGCACTGATTATGTCTAAGGCTTTTCAGTCTTCAAGCTATATCTATCTCACGGCAGCCGCTATAACCGCTTACAATATAATATGGACCGTTATAACATATATAGCTGTAAAATTCAAAAAATCATAAATAGATATACAGACGTGCAGTATCAACTCAAAACGGCATCATATAAGAAAACGCAATAAGATTTTTCCTCAGAATTCATGAAAAACCGTATACGATACTGCTTATACTAATCCTCTAAACGCTATCAAATAAATATTACGAGCAGAGATCTTGTCTGCTGTTGTTTAGGGTATCAGTATATTATAGTAAGGCAAATGACCTGCATTCGTAAAATCGATTGCAGGTCATTCCATAACAGTCAGCAATTAACTGACATTGAGACAACAGAAAGGAACAAATATGCAGGAAAGAAATAATTCAGACAATGAAGATACAATGCTTCTTCCTGACGATATGGATAATTATTCCACACAGCATCCATCAAACGATCTTCCTCCGCTAAAGAGAAAACGTCCTGTCAGGAATTACGGACAGCAGCAGTATAGCCGTCCTCAGCAGAATTACGGGCAGCAGCAGTATAGCCGTCCTCAGCAGAATTACGGGCAGCAGCAGTATAGCCGTCCTCAGCAAAATTACGGACAGCAACAGTACAGCCGTCCTCAGCAGAATTACGGGCAGCAGCAATACAGCCGTCCTCAGCAGAATTATGGACAGCAGCAATACAGCCATCCTCAGCAGAATTACGGACAGCAGCAATACAGCCGTCCTCAGCAGAATTATGGACAGCAGCCCAGATACCACAACAGTGCCCCAAGGCCTGTACAGCATCAATCTCAGCCGGCATACACTCCAACTAAATCAAGGCATCACAAAAGAAATCCTATCAGCAGAATACTTAAAAGGATAGTATGGTCAGTCATTTCTCTGTTTCTTATCATTTTTGCACT
>JAFOMV010000115.1 GCA_017418765.1 Ruminococcus sp.
AAAAAATCTGTCGGCGCATCTTCAGCACAAGCTTTGTGCGGTGTTGCCTTAAAAAACGCTCAGGGGCATTGTGTTTATACGGATGTTAAGCTAAATCAGAATGTGTGGAGGAGAATTTGCAGGGACTGATGCCCACATCAGTCCCTTAGATCAACATGAAGGCACGGGGCGATGTGGGCGTCCCCCCCTACATTTCCAATTTATCGAATATGCGGCAAATTATGATTTTTGTCAGCAGCAATTATAGCCTTGCGCTCGCCCTTACTAAGCTTCTGTCCTGCATTGAGTTCAGTTAAAGCAAAGCCGCTTTTGTGATTGCCGTTTTATTTCTTTCCCTATCCGTGTGATAAGCTGTTCCATCAGCGGAAAATTTATACAAAATGCAATAAAGCAGGCATTTCATACTAAACGCAATATGCGATATTTCATAAAAATTTGTTCATTTTTTATTGACAATTACTTAATTATGAGTTATAATAAATGTAATAATTACTTTGTGCAGAAAGAAGGTAGATCCACTATGACAAACGATAAAGGCTTAAAGGTCCTCATTGTTGACGATGATAAGAATATATGCGATCTTTTAAGGCTATACCTTGAAAAAGACGGCTACAGCGTACTTCTTTGCCACGACGGTGATGATGCGGTCGTAAAATTCAAAGCGCTCTCACCTGATATGGTACTGCTTGATATAATGCTGCCCGGTAAGGACGGCTGGCAGGTCTGCCGTGAGATAAGAAAGATCTCAAATGTCCCGATAATCATGATAACCGCTAAGGGTGAGACTATCGACAAGGTCATCGGTCTTGAACTCGGTGCTGATGATTATATCGTCAAGCCATTCGATGCTAAGGAAGTCATAGCTCGTATCAATGCTGTAACAAGGCGTGTCGGCGCCGGCGTTGCTGAGCCTGAACAGAAAGAAGTACACTATGACAAGCTTTCTGTCAATATGGACAGCTATGAACTTAAAGTCAATGGAAAAATTATCGAGACCCCTCCTAAGGAACTGGAACTTCTTTATTACCTTGCTTCAAATCCGAACAGAGTTTATACACGTGATCAGCTCCTTGATGAAGTATGGGGCTTTGAATACTACGGCGATTCACGTACTATAGACGTACACATAAAGCGTCTTCGTGAAAAGCTGGAGGGTATTTCTGATAAGTGGTCTCTGAAAACCGTATGGGGCGTTGGTTATAAGTTTGAAGCTGACGAGGAAGAATAACAGTCAGCTGAAAATATCGACAAGCTATGGGGACGTAATGTCCCCTTGTTTTGTATACACAGAGGTGATAGGTTTTGAAAAACAGCAAAAGTTCTTACTACAGGCTTCTCGTAATGACTACGTTCATAATAGTATCGCTCATAGCTTTGCTTGGAGTACTTATGGTCTCTTTCAGTTCAGATATCTATAAGGACGCAGAATTCAGTCAGCTCAACAAAACAGGCGATATTTTCATAAGCTGCTTTAAGGACGAATACTACCGCACGGATAATATGTCATCGGAATATATGAACTTCCTTTGCAGGAGCTTTTCCTGCAATAACACTTACACCATATACGTCTATGATGAACATGGCAATTGTGTAGTGACAAGCGCTGAACCTCAGGGCGAACACGTGGGAGATAATTCCCTATCAGCCGCAATGATATCAAAGCTGGATGAAAAGGATTTCCTTGACTTCGACAGGAGCCATATATCCAAAAATGAGCCGTATATGCTGTATGCTACACACTTTTTTGCAAAGGGTCAGGATGCTCTTGCTCCCAAAGCGATGTATGCCGCATTTTATAAAAGATCAGATAACATCAATAACTTTTCCATAAAGGTATCGATAGTTTATGCTGCTCTCGGAATTATTACGGTTCTTCTTACATATCTTCTTTTAAAGAGAAAAATCCGCCGCCTATCCGCTTATGAGTACGATTTCATGCGAATATCCGAAATGTATGCACGTGGAGATTTCTCTGAGACGATCAGCACTGATGTCCCCGGCACAAACAAGGAAATAGCCGAATACGTTAATGCTATCGCTGCCAACGTTGCAAGCAGCGAGGAGACCTCCAAAACCTTTATAGCAAATGTTTCTCACGAACTGAGAACGCCTATGACGACTATCGGCGGATTCGTTGACGGTATTCTCGATGGCACTATCCCAAAATCACGGCAAAACGAATACCTTGTACTCGTATCAAAAGAAATAAAGCGTCTAAGGATACTTATAAGCTCCATGCTCAATATGTCACGTTTTGAATCAGGAACGCTCTCTCCAAATTTCAGAAATACCAATATCACTGACCTTGTGATACAGACAGTACTCATGTTTGAGAAAAAGATAGATGATAAGCACCTTGAAGTTGAAGGACTCGGCAGTTCAAGGATAGACGCTGAGGTAGATGCCGACCTGATGCAGCAGGTAATATACAACCTCGTTGAAAATGCCGTTAAATTTATCAATGAAAGAGGTACTCTCTCATTCAGATTTGAGAATCTGGACGGTCTCGTTACCATAGGCATAAAGAATACCGGCGAGGGTCTTACAAACGATGAGATATCCCAGGTTTTCGACAGATTCTACAAGACTGATTCATCACGAGGCAAAGATACAACAGGTCTGGGGCTCGGTCTTTCTATATCACGTAAGATAGTCCACCTCCATGACGGACACATAGTAGTAAAAAGCGTGTACGGTGAATACACCGAATTTCTCATTCAGATACCTGAAAAACGCAGTAACGCCAAGAAAGGATAATTATGGAAGAAAGAGACAATAATATCATGCCTCAGGGCAATATATATGATGAAAAAACTGTTCCGCTCGGAGAGCAGTATCCATCAGCACAAAATGATACATCAGTCAGTCACTATGGTGCAATGCCTGATATCCACGATCCGGCAATGCAGAACGCTGACAATGTGAATGGTAATGTTAATAATATCTCTGTACCTCAACCAGACAAGATATACGGCAGCGATGATAATATCGGCAGTCAGCCGCAGGATTCAGCCAGCCTTTCGTCAAGCCGGTCCGCTTTTCTGAATGAACAGCCAACTGTAAGCCCTGAGCCTGCCGATCAGGCACAGGAAATATACAACAGCTCCGCTTCGGCAGAAAATACCATAAACAATAACAGCTGCCATAACACAGCCAATTATTACGCCGGCGGCCCAGCAAACAATACATCCGTACCGCCGCAGCAAACTCCGCCTCCGCAAAAGCCGGTGTATGATAAATTCATGTATGAACCTATAGGTTTTGCAGGCTATGACAACAGAGCTCATATTCCGCCTGAATATCCATACAATAACATCACTGCTTCAAATGGTGAAGATACTGACGAGCTCCCCGACAAGCCCGATGACAAAACCGCAATAAGGCTTTTATCAGCCCTTATCGCCTGCTGTCTGCTTGTATCTGTGATAGGTATAGTCTATGACGTCGCAAACAGCAAACAGGCTATGAAAAGATTCAAAAGCTCAGGCAGTGTAGTGCTGTACAGTGAAAAAAAGCCCGAAAGTGCAAAGGAGCTTGAAGACTACAAGGACAAAAACGGCAGATATACCACTGAAGGTGTAGCTAAGCTTGTACGCCCGTCAATAGTTGAGATATATACATACACTGACCCTGCACATAAAGACTTAGTCGGCACAGGTTCAGGCGTAGTTATCTCAAAGGATGGATATATAGTAACAAATGCTCATGTCCTTGAGCCAAACGGATACCACACCATTCAGACACTTGATGAGGAAGACTACAGTGCCACTATAATTGGCCGTGATGTGAAAACGGATATTGCAGTTATAAAGGTCAGCGCAAAAGACCTTACTCCTGCTGTATTGGGCGATTCTGATGAGTCAGTTGTCGGTGAACAGGTAGTTGCTATCGGCAACCCTGCAAACCTCACCAGCACAGTTACAGACGGTATCATATCTGCTATCAACCGTAAGATAAGGAGCGACTCCACAGGCTTCCAGATGGACTGCATACAGACAAATGCAGATATCAGCCCCGGAAACTCAGGCGGTGCTCTTGTAAATATGTATGGTCAGGTAATAGGTATCACCTCGTCAAAATATGTAAGCTCAATGGTAGAGGGACTGGGTTTCGCTATAACTATCAACGAAGCAAAGCCTATCATCCAGGAACTTTTAGATAACGGCTTCATTGCAGGACGTTTCAGAATAGGCATAACCCTCATAGATATGTCCAACGCTTCAAAGCGTACAACAATTGAGGAAGCTATAAAAATGGATCTCCCCGAGAACTTCAAGGGAGTTTACATCCAGAGCATAGACAAGGACAGCGATATCGCCAAGACCAAGCTGAAAGAAGGCGATTTCATTACTGAGATAGACGGCGAAAAGATATCTACATATGATGAACTTTACGAGGCCATCTCAGGCAAATTTGAAGCAGGAGATACCGTTCCTGCCAAATGTGCTCACCTTGAAAAAAGCGGTATCAGCTACTATGATATCGAGTTCAAGCTGATGGTGGACACATCAGGCAATTACTGATGACCTTACATCAGCGATCCAGGTCTCTTTGTATTTACACCGCATACTCCTCCTGCACATCCCGAAACGATAAGCAGGAGGAGTTTTTTTATACCTGCTGTCTCTGCTGAAAGGGCAAGTCCCGCAAAAAATAATACAGCAAACATTACCGCACCGCATATAAGGCCGCATACAGCTCCCCTGCGGCGTCTGTATCTGCCGCATATATAAGAACCCGTGTAAGAACCTACAGCAACCGCAGCAGCCGACAGAGCGCTTGTCAGCCCCATATCCTTCAGCACGAAAAATATCAAAGCTGAAAAAATACAAGAACACACAGCAGATACAGCAAGTCCGATAATTGCTGATACTATAATGCTGACTGACAAGTTTTCCCACAATCTGAATTTATATTTACGCATAAAAACCTCCGCATACGATCTTTTGTAAATCCTATGCGGAGGTAATCTTTTTTATTCTTCGTCTGATGACTTCTTAGACTTCTTTCCCTTAGCTGTATCATCGGCAACTCCTGCTGAAGCAAAAGGAGACTTCTTAGCAGGCTTATCAGCCTTCATACGCTCAGCGGCTGTTACATTTTCAGTTATAGCCCAGTTCTTTATTCTGAGTTTATGTTTAGCACCGCCTGTTTCGATAACAACAGTATCATCACCGATGCTTACAACGATACCAACGATACCGCCGCCTGTTACTATCTCATCACCGACCTGTATATTTGCCTGCATATCCTTCATTTCCTGATCACGTTTTTTCTGTGGTCTAATGGCAACGAAATAAAGCAGAGCAAAAAGAATGATCATTGGCAGACCCATACTCATAAAAGCTGATGATGTTGACATCTGCTGCTGTGGAGCTGAAGAAGCATCTTCAGCAAAAGCAGTCATTGCTGAGCTGACTGCTATAGCTGCTGTAGACAATCCTGAAGCAGCAATACCTATGATTTTTTTCTTATTCATAATTATCTCCATTCTGCCTTACGGCATAATAATACTAAAGAAGATTATACCATATATCGGGCGATAATGCAAGTGATTTTATCAAAAAAGTCCCTCAGCTGTAGCTCGCCATGAGTAAACGTACAGTCTTTCGGCATAACCTCTTACTGTAGGGAACGGCGCCCCTGCCGTATGGATATAAAAAGACCGCTCCCCGAAGGGAACGGCCCTGAATCATATCTGCGATCAAACGAGCTTGATAATAGCCATTTCAGCAGCGTCTCCACGGCGTGGTCCGATCTTGACGATCTGAGTATAACCGCCGTTTCTGTCAGCGTACTTTGGAGCGATCTCGTCGAAGAGCTTCTTCGCTACATCTTCCTTAGTTACGTATGAGAATACCTGACGCTTGGAGTGCAGATCATTATTCTTACCGATGGTGATCATCTTTTCTGCAACAGCACGAACTTCCTTAGCTCTTGTAACGGTAGTTTCGATCTGACCGTTTTCGAGAAGGAAAGTTACCATGCCTCTGAGCATAGCCTTTCTATGGTCAGATGTTCTGCCCAGCTTTCTTGTACCC
>JAFOMV010000116.1 GCA_017418765.1 Ruminococcus sp.
AGCAAAATGATTAAGGTATGCTTTAGGAACGATATGCTGTTTGATAAATCCTTTGTTATTTTGTTTTGACATATATTCAAATAATCTCCTTTTGATCTATCATATAATTAGTCTCTCCTCAACAAGCCTCTAAAATCCACGGCATACCGGCTGGCGATATGAGAAGCGAATATTTATCACTATTTTCCAGAAGCGCAAAAGCATCGCCGCCAGGCGGTCGATGTTCATTGCGATGACGCTGAGAACTATCGATGCTCTTGTTGTGTCTTCTCTTTTTGTGAGCAGCAGACCAAGACCGAATTTGCGCTTTGCAAGACTGAACTTACGCTCCACTTCGATCCTGTCGGTATTATCTTTATATGCTGCCTTCTTTTCAGCCTTGCTGTCGGCGTCATTCTTCGGCCTTCCGAGTTTTTTGCCTGAAATACGTATGCCGTAACCGCTGCAAAACGAAATGTTTTCACGGTTGCGATATATCTGATCAACAAGAACTCGCTCCGGATAATGACCTGTGCGCTGCTTGTAGTTTTCAATTGCTGTTTTCAGAACTGCACTTTCGTTGTAAGCATTAAAGGATAGCTTCTCGATCCTGCACATCCCGGTCTCATCAACTGACAGATCGAGCTTAGCTCCAAACTCAACAGGAGATTTTGCTTTGCCTCTTACGATCGGTCGGATGTACGGCTGGCTGATGCTGACAATACGATTTTCAACAGAATGAGTGTTGCTTTCAAACATATACCGCTGCTGATCGTAAACGGTCATGAGAATATCAAGAAGCTCCTTATCGGAAACGGACAGCACAACGCCGTTGTTTTCGATAAGATTATCGATATATCCAAGGTCACGGCGAATATATTGAAGCTGCTTTTTGATCGCTTTTCTGATCTTTTTCGCACCGCGCTTTCTGCATTTGGCAAGTGCAAGATAGTCTTTTCTTGCCTTTTGACGGTACATTCTCGGTCTGTAAAATCCGTATTTATCGGAGACTCTGCACAGCATATCTTCAAGCTTTTCACGAACTTCATTCAGCAGCTCAATGTCCTGAGGATACTTGATATTCTGCGGCGCACAGGTCGCATCAAGGATCAGTGTTCCGGAGTTTTCAGTTTTTTCTTCGGAATCATTTGCTGGATCTTGCTGATTGGGCTGACCTCCGTTTCCGCTCACGTCATCAGAATCGTCATTGTCTTGCTGCGAGTTGTACTCGATGATCATTTCATTGATCTCGTTGAGAACATCCTCCGATAGTCTTTTGCGGAATTCCACGAGAAGCGAAGGTACGAACGGAATCTTATCCTCATATCCGGGCAGCCCGATGAAATACTGGTAGTACGGGTTCTCTCTGATCTGTTCGACGAGTTCTTCGTCCGGATAATGATATTGCTTCTGTATCAACAGCGAACCGAGTGCCACGCGGAGAGGCTTTGCGGGCATACCGGTATGGCTCGGGAACAGCCTAGCATATTCAGCTTCAATTGTTTCCCAAGGGATCATTTCTGCTTTCTTTACCCAGCGGTTATCCGGGTTCATTTGCAAACCAAGCGGTTGATTGAAATCTGTGAATGAAATCTGTTTTTCCTTCTTGAACTTATACATGGCATCCTCCGAAGTGCAAGCTTTTTTCTCGTTTTGATTACTTTTTCTTGCACTTCTATTATATCATATTTGGTTGGATTTGTCGATATTTCGTTGCTTTATTGCTGTGTGAGGAGAGACTAATTATATTGTGCATTGCTATAATACTTTACTGTAGGCATTTATTATCATTGTACTGTTTGTATGATAAAATACGAACCCCCGAAGTGATACATCACCACTTCGGGGGTTATTACCTCATTATTCAAGCGAAACTTTCATTCTGTCCTTACACAGTTCCTGCCCTCGGATTTAGCCTGATACAATGCCCTGTCCATACGCTCGAAAGCATTTTCACAAGTATCGTGAGCCTTTATCTCGGTGAGACCAATGCTGCATGTCATATGTTCTATCTTCTCAAACTTCTCAGTTTCTATGCTGCGCCTTATGGTCTCAGCAAGTTCCTTGCCTTGTTCTGCAGGAGTATCATAGCAGATCACAACAAATTCCTCGCCGCCCCAGCGTCCAAGTACAGCATTCCTGTCCTTGATAGCGTCGTTTATTGACTTTGTAAAATGCACCAGTGTAATATCGCCAACTGAATGCCCATATTGGTCATTTATTTTCTTGAAGAAATCGATATCCAGCATCATTATGGATATGGCATTTCCGTCTTTGGCTTTTTCTGCAATAGCATTTGAAAGCTCTGTCTCGATTCGTCCGTGGTTGAATATACCAGTAAGAGAATCCATAGATGCCCTCTGCTCATACTGCTTTAGCGTCTGCTGGAGTTTTACTGCATTTTCGTGTATATTCTGTACCATAAATACGAAACGGTAGTCATCGTCGTTGCTTGTCTCGGAACGGCAGAATATCAGTTTTACCCAGATATATACACCGTCGAGGTTCATCATCATGCAGTCTAAAGACGATGTCTGACCCGGAGCGTATTTCTTTTTAAGGTTCTCGGGATCTGTCTCGGCAAGGAACTGCTTCTGATACTCCGCAGCTATCATGTTTACTATCATCATACGCCAATCAGAGTATTTCAGCTGCTGGTTCATTGTCTCGTCGGAGATCTCGGTAACGCTGATACTGCTGGTAGTATCCTTTACGATATCGATATACATCGAGAACAGGTAGATATTCTGTATAGCATCGACCTTTTTGTTTGTCATATCCTCATCGTGGTACATGCTCCTGTCAAGCTCATCGAGTATGAATATATATATATCTTCTGCAACAGGATATATAGTCATCTGTGCTATATGAACGATCTCATCTGTCATAAATTTTATGCGCTTGCTGTACTTCCCCAGAAACTTACCTGATGTGGGGAGAAATACATGATATATTTCATCTATCGACTGAGAGCTGTTGTTAAAGTGATACCACAGTTTAGCGATAAGGTCGTTATATGTCCATGAATCGTCTATAAAATCCTTAAAGATACCTCTTTTGACCAAAGGACGTATCGAATTAGC
>JAFOMV010000117.1 GCA_017418765.1 Ruminococcus sp.
CCATGCAGCCTGCTGAAGAAGATGAATGGTCTCCGGTGTGTAAAGATGATCTGTCTTTCCGCTGCGAAGCTTATGACTTCCTGCACTGCCTATATTCTCATTGACTGCAAGTCCGAGAGGATCAAATGCAGAAGTATGAAGTTTTTCTGTGCGGCGGCTGATATCATCAAGACGGATTCCGCCGATACGGCTTACTGTGCCGCAGAAATATTTATCAATAAGATCAGGGCTTATGCCTACAGCTTCAAAAAGCTTGCTTCCCTGATATGACTGTATAGTGGAAATCCCCATTTTTGAAGCAATTTTGACAATACCGTGAAGTATAGCTGAATTGTAGTCATCCTCAGCGGCGTAGAAGTCCTTGTCAAGTGTTCCGTCACTGATAAGCGAGCGGATAGTCTCATGTGCAAGATACGGATTTACTGCACAGGCGCCATAGCCGAGAAGCGCAGAAAAATGGTGAACTTCTCTTGGTTCAGCTGATTCAAGTATCATTGCTACAGCTGTACGCTTTTTGGTAGAAACAAGATGCTGCTGCAATGCCGAAACAGCGAGCAGAGATGGGATAGGACAGTGGTATTCATCAACTCCACGATCTGAAAGAATGAGGATAGATGCACCGTCACGGTACGCCTTATCTGCTTCAATGAAAAGTCTCTCTATCGCCTTTTCAAGAGGTGTGCCGATGTAGTAAGTGATAGGTATAACTGCGCTTTTCAGTCCGTTTTCGTTCAGTGACTTTATCTTCAGCATATCTGTTTCAGTAAGTATGGGATTCTCTATCTTCAGCACATGACAGTTCTCGGGACGCTCATCAAGAAGATTGCCGTCCTTTCCGATATAGACGCTGGTATCAGTAACTATTTCCTCACGTATAGCGTCAAAAGGCGGATTTGTTACCTGTGCGAAAAGCTGATGGAAATAGCTGAACAGGTTCGGCATATTCTTATCAAGCGGAGGAAGCGGAATGTCACTTCCCATAGAAGCTATCGGCTCTGCCCCCTTTTCTGCCATCGGAAGGATACTTGTGCGGATATCCTCATATGAGTAGCCGAATGCCTTTTGCAGCTTCGCAAGTTCATCATCAGAATATGTCTGAACTCCCTTGTTCGGGATATGCAGATCGTGCAGACGTACAAGATTTGCGTCCAGCCATTCGCCGTAGGGCTGACGCAAAGCATAGGCTGTTTTTATCTCGTCATCTTCAATGATACGTCCCTGCTTTGTGTCAGCAAGAAGCATCTTTCCGGGGCGGAGACGGTCTTTCTTCACTACCTTATCTGCAGGGATGTCAATACATCCTGTCTCTGATGAAAGAATAAGATATCCGTCACTTGTGATACAGTAACGTGATGGGCGGAGTCCGTTTCTGTCAAGTACAGCGCCCATAACATCACCATCTGAGAAAATGATGGATGCAGGGCCGTCCCAGGGCTCCATCATTGTTGCGTAGTACTGGTAAAGGTCATACTTTGAGCGTGAGATGGTCTTGTCATTCTTCCACGGCTCGGGAATGGTTATCATAACCGCAAGCGGCAGAGGCATTCCCGACATCACCATAAATTCAAGAGCATTGTCCAGTCTTGCAGAGTCAGAACCATTAACATTTATGGCAGGAAGTATCTTATACATATCATTTTTCAGCGCTTCACAGGACATACTCTCCTCACGGGCAAGCATTTTGTCGGCGTTGCCTGTTATTGTGTTTATCTCGCCGTTGTGTACTATGAAGCGATTTGGATGTGCCTTCTGCCAGCTGGGATTCGTGTTTGTGGAGAAACGTGAATGTACCATTGCTATTGCAGAAGTAAACTCATCACTTCTGAGATCAGCGTAAAACCGCCTCAATTCATCAACCAGAAACATTCCCTTATATACTATTGTACGGCTTGAAAGAGAACATACATATGTGTTCTCATCCGAATGTTCAAATTCTCGCCTTGCTATAAATAATCTGCGGTCAAAATCTATTCCCTGAGGACATTCTTCTGGACGCTTTACAAATGCCTGCATGATATACGGCATACTTTCAAGTGCTTTCTGTCCCAGTATTTCTGATGATACAGGAACCTCACGCCAGCATATCAATTCTGTTCCGTTCTTTTCAGCTATGAGCTCAAACAGTTTCATTGCTTGTCTGCGTTTCATTTCGTTCTGAGGAAAGAAAAACATTCCCACACCGAAATCACCTTTATCTCCTATATCGTATCCAAGCTTTGCAGTCTCACTGATAAAGAAGCTGTATGGCATCTGAACGAGGATACCAACACCGTCGCCTGTTTTTCCTTCGGCATCCTTGCCTGCACGGTGTTCAAGCTTTTCAACTATTGTAAGAGCGCTGTCCACCACATAGCGTGACTGCTTTCCCTTGATATTGACAACTGCACCTATTCCACAGTTGTCATGTTCAAAACGTGGACTGTAAAGTCCATGCTCCTTGAACGGAGCTTCACTTCTGAAATTGTCCATATCATTCACTTGCCTTTCAAGTGCAGAGCGCCATTGATCTGCACCGATATAATAAAAAAGACGTTCGGGCAGACAGATAGTCTGCTCAAACGTCTTTGTTCCTGTTTTTATATTAGCACTTCAAAGCAGAAATGTCAACAGTTTTTTTCAGTATTCTTATGTTTCGTAGGAATTATACAGTTACATTAAACTAACTACAACATCAAAATGTCTGAAATGTCAAATTTCAAAAAAACTCTTGACAAATCTTTCATGAAGGGCTATAATGGCATTGTAAACAGCAAGGGAGCTGCGGATATGGAGTCCGTAGCTCTCTTTTTTGGTTTATAGCGCTAAATTCCATACACAATGGGGTGTATGATGTTCCGCATCAGGGACGTCATACACCCTTTTGTATTCTGCTGTAATAATTTTAGGAGGTTTTCTTTATGGATCAGACATTAGTAACTCAGGTTCTTGAAGAAGCAAACAGTACAACATTCGGTGTATGGTTTATGATCGCCGTTGCTCTTGTATTCTTTATGCAGGCCGGCTTTGCTATGGTGGAGACAGGTTTCACCCGTGCCAAGAATGCAGGCAATATAATTATGAAAAACCTTATGGACTTCTGTATCGGTACAGTTATGTTCATTCTTATCGGCTTCGGACTTATGTTCGGAGAGGACATGATAGGCTTCATCGGTAAGCCGGGATTTGACATTTTTACAAGCTACGCAGACTTTCAGTGGGATCAGTTCATATTCAACCTTGTGTTCTGTGCTACTACCTCCACTATAGTATC
>JAFOMV010000118.1 GCA_017418765.1 Ruminococcus sp.
GAAGGAGCCTCAACTTCGATGTCTGTATACTTAGGAGCGCCGTTGGAGTTGAGGAATTCACGTGAAAGGTTAACGATAGTCTTACCGTTCCAGTTCATCTTGAGTCTTGGCTCGTCCACAACATTAGCAACGAGAGTAGCCTCAAGGTTCTCCTTTGCAGCTTCTTCCATGAATCTCTTTACATCGTAAGGAGCGATGACAACAGCCATTCTCTCCTGTGACTCGGAAATAGCGATCTCAGTACCGTCAAGACCTTCATACTTCTTTGGAACCTTGTTCAGGTCGATAACGAGACCGTCTGTCAGCTCACCGATAGCAACGGATACACCGCCTGCACCAAAGTCGTTGCAGCGCTTGATAAGCTTTGTAACCTTAGGATTGCGGAACAGTCTCTGGAGCTTTCTCTCCTCAGGAGGATTACCCTTCTGTACCTCAGCACCGCAGGATTCCAGTGATTCGAGAGTGTGTGACTTTGATGAACCTGTAGCGCCGCCGCAGCCGTCACGGCCTGTCTTTCCTCCGAGGAGGATGACAACGTCGCCTGCAACAGGTGCTTCACGGCGGATATTCTCAGCAGGAGCAGCACCAAGAACAGCGCCTATCTCCATACGCTTAGCAACATAGCCTGGGTGGTATACTTCAGCAACGTGACCTGTAGCAAGACCAATTTGGTTGCCGTATGAGCTGTAACCGTTTGCAGCACCGACAGTGATCTTTCTCTGAGGAAGCTTGCCCTGGATGGTATCCTCAACGGGTACGAGCGGATTTGCAGCGCCTGTTACACGCATAGCCTGGTATACGTATGAACGGCCTGAAAGCGGATCACGGATAGCACCGCCGAGACAAGTAGCAGCACCGCCGAAAGGCTCGATCTCAGTAGGATGGTTATGGGTCTCGTTCTTGAACATGAGGATCCAGTCTTCAAGATTGCCGTCGATATCGACCTTTATCTTAACTGAGCAAGCGTTGATCTCCTCGCTCTCGTCAAGGTCAGGAAGCTTGCCGTCAGCCTTCAGCTTCTTTGCAGCGAGAGTACCGATATCCATAAGAGTGATGGGCTTGTCTGTTCTGCCCAGTTCCTTGCGGACATTGAGGTACATATCGTAAGTATCCTTGATGTAAGGAGTATCTATATCCACCTTCTCAACATTTGTGAGGAATGTGGTATGACGGCAGTGATCTGACCAGTATGTATCGATCATGCGTATTTCTGTGATAGTGGGGTCACGGTGTTCTTCGTTCTTGAAGTAATCCTGACAGAACCTGATATCATCGTAATCCATAGCAAGGCCAAGCTTGTCCACGAAAGCGTGAAGGCCTGCCTCGTCAAGCTGTGTGAAACCGTCGAGAGTCTCAACAGTTGTAGGTATCTCGTAGTTTGAATCGAGAGTCTTTACCTTTTCAAGTGAAGCTTCACGGCTCTCAACAGGGTTGATGATGTATGACTTTATCTTATCGAATTCAGCGTCGGATATATCGCCCTTGATAATGTAGATACGAGCATTTCTCACACGGCAGCGCTCGCCCTGACGAAGGATCTGGATACACTGCTCACAGCTGTCTGCTCTCTGGTCGAACTGACCTGGGAGGTACTCAACAGCGAATACTCTCTCATCGCCTTTGATCTCGGGCATCTCACGACATACTGTATCAACAGCAGGCTCGGAGAATACTGTATTTACAGCTGCCTCGAAATCCTCTTCGCTGAGCTTGTCTGCGTCGTATCTGTTAAGTACTCTTACATTTTCGATATCTATTCTCAGAGCGGTCTTGATATCGCTGAGAACGGACTGAGCCTCAACTGCAAACTCAGGCTTCTTTTCCACATAAATTCTGAATACGGACATAAAGAACTCCTCTCAATAATTCGGAATGCGGAATGCGGAATGCAGAATTATTGTGTTCGCTCCGCTCACAGATCAAAAATCTAAATCTGTCCGACGCAGGAGGACACCGCTGATTCTGAATTCCGAATTCCGAATTCCGCATTAAATTTTGTTAGTAGGATAGGTGTTCGGGGATGCCGAAGCAATCATCCGAACTGCTACTTTCTATTATAACACTTATTATCCGATTACGCAAACTTTTTTCGGGATTTTTCCGTGAAATTTTTATTAATGTGTAATCGGGGGCATATCC
>JAFOMV010000119.1 GCA_017418765.1 Ruminococcus sp.
CTTGGCTGTGACAGCATACATCTTCCCCTGCCCGTACTCCGTCAGGCAAGCGGCGAGGATAAGGCGAAGTTCCGCATGATAGGCTGTTCCTGTCATTCTCCCGAAGAAGCAAGGGAAGCGGAAAGTCTCGGTGCAGGCTATATCACCGCAGGCCATGTATTCGCTACCGACTGCAAAAAGGGACTGCCTCCGAGAGGGCTTGAATTTCTCCGTCAGGTATGCAGTACCGTTGATGTCCCCGTTTACGCTATCGGCGGTATATCTGCCGAAAACATTGAGGACGTACGCAAAGCAGGTGCGGCAGGCGGCTGTATCATGAGCGGACTTATGAACTGTCCGAAAGAAAGACTGAGAGCAGAGATCAGAAAGTAGAAAGCAGTTTGTAGGGACGGCCATTGGCCGTCCTCGTACAAGACCACAAACACAGATAAAACCTGTAGGGAACGCCGCACTTGACACGTGCCCAGCCCCTTTGTCACTGCGTGACATTTCCCCACACTGTGGGGAATCACCCGGCGTTCCACTCAAAGAAATCATAATGAATTGAGAATGTAGGGGCGCACAGTGTGCGCCCTCTGACAAAACCACAAACACGATAAAATCTGTAGGGGCCGCCATTGGCCGCCCTCGGATACCCAAACAAGGATAAAATCATTGTAGGGGAGGCCGCCCTCGGCCTCCCGTTGTTAACACAGCAAAAAATCAAAAAGGGAGGTAAAAAATGCAGTTCAATAAAGAAATGCTTAAACTATACGCCATAACCGACAGAACATGGCTGAACGGAAGAAGCCTTGAAGAAGCCGTAGAACAGGCTATCCTCGGCGGTGTTACCTGTGTGCAGATACGTGAAAAGGGTCTGGACGAGGATGAACTTATCAAAGCCGCTTCAAAGCTTGCGGATGTGTGCCGCAGGTATAACGTCCCCCTCATCGTCAATGACAACTACCTCGCCGCACTGAAAAGCGGTGCAGACGGAGTTCACGTAGGCATAGAGGACGCTCCCGTAAAGGAGATACGCCGTATCGCAGGCAGAGACTTCATTATCGGCGCTACTGCAAAAACTGTTGAACAGGCTCAGCTTGCCGAGGCTGAGGGTGCTGACTATCTGGGTGTGGGAGCAGTTTTCCCGTCGCCCACAAAAAAGAACGCTGTACGTATCACTCCCGAAAAGCTCAGGGAGATATGTGACAGCGTGAAGATTCCGGCAGTTGCCATCGGAGGTATCAGCCGTGAAAACGTCCATGAGATAAAAGGCTGCGGACAGGCAGGTATAGCCGCAGTATCGGCAGTATTCGCCGCCGAGGATATAAAAAGAGCCGCAGAAGAACTGAAACACGCCGCAGAATAGGCAGCTTGTCCGTCGGCGGTGTCAATATAAAGCTTTAGCCTGACAAGGCACACACTACCGAGAGTAAATTTGCAGTTTACTTTGTGTGCCCTGTCAGGCTTTATCTATACGGTCATGACCTTTTCTTTATCGTCCTCTTGACGATATGTTTCAGTCTGTCGCAGGTATCCTTCGGGAATTCCGTGATAAACTTTATAGACTGTTCATGTGCTTCATCATGGGGAAGTTTCAGGAATTTGTGGAAGAATGTATACACCTCATCGAAGCTGGACATTATCTCGTTTATGGTCTCCTCACCCTCGGGAGTAAGCACCACGCTGTTGCAGAAGTCCTCATAGACGTATCCGCAGTTTGCAAGGCACCTCAGCATTTTGCTGACACTGGGGCGTGAAACTCCAAGATGACGGGAAATATTCACGCATCTGACATATTCGTCCTTATCCGTAAGTTCTTTTATAGCGATCAGGTATTTTATCTGTCCTGCACAGTGTTTCATTATTATCCTCCTTATTTATCCGCATCTATGAGATGCCAGTAGCCTTTCAGGTATATCACTCCTGAGACTACAGTAAGAATAGTTGCTATCCACACAAGTATCGGTGTTATCACATTATTGACAGCCGAAACAAAGCCCTCCGGGAAGTCTATATGGAAATCTCCGCAAAGGCTCAGCCACAGAAGTATAGCAACAACAGCCGTCATAGTGAAAGCGGTCTTCAGCTTGCCCCATATTCCTGCTGCCACGACTTTGCCGCTGTTTGCCGCAAGAAGCCGCAGACCTGATACCATGAATTCTCTTGCTGTTATGATTATCAGCGGTATAGCCCCCATATTCACTTCGGGGAGCTCCACGAATACAGTCAGTGCCGCAATAACAAGCACCTTATCTGCCAGCGGATCGAGGAATTTTCCGAAGTTGGTGACCAGATTGTTCCTTCTTGCGATTTGTCCGTCAAGAGCATCGGTGATGGACGCTGCCGCAAATATGGCAAGTGCTATGAGATAATGGCATGGCACTTTGACATACATGAAAAACAGGAAGAATGGAATAAGTATAACTCTTGTAAGAGTCAGCTTATTTGGAAGGTTCATTTGCTTATCACCTCTCCTATAAGATCGTAATCAAGAGTATCGGTGATCCTTATCGTAACATACTGACCTATTTCAAGAGGATCATCCGATGTGAAGAACACCTTTCCGTCGATATCGGGAGCGTCAAGGGGAGTTCTTCCGAAATAACATTCGCCGAATTTGTCGAAGCCTTCAACAACAGCTTCAAGTTCGCATCCCATAAGCTTTTCGTTGTTCTCACAGCTTATGAGCATCTGCTGTTCCATTATGATATCTGCACGGTGAGCGGCGGTCTCCTCGTCGATCTGATCGGGGAATTCAGCAGCCCTTGTGCCTTCCTCACGGGAATAGGGGAAACAGCCCAGCCTGTCAAAGCGCACACGCTTTATGAATTCGGCAAGTTCATTGAACTGTTCCTCTGTCTCTCCGGGGAAGCCTGTTATCAGCGTGGTACGCAGTATCACTCCCGGCACTTTTTCACGGATATGCTTAAAGAGAGCCTCCAGCTTTTCAGTATCTCCCCAGCGGTTCATGCGTGAGAGGATATCGCCGTTGCAGTGCTGTATCGGTATCTCCATATACTTCACTATCTTGTCCTCACGGGCGATAACGTCGAGAAGTTCATCGGTTATGCGCTCGGGGTAGCAGTAGAGAGTACGTATCCATTTAAGCCCGTCTATCCTGCAAAGCTCAGTGAGAAGCTCCGCAAGCTTAGGCTCACCGCAGAGGTCTTTGCCGTAGAGAGCAGTATCCTGTGCTATGACCACAAGCTCAGTGACGCCGTTTTCAGCGAGGTAACGTGCCTCCTTCAGCACATCCTCCATAGGGACGCTCCTGAACTTTCCTCTGATGAGGGGGATAGCGCAGTAGGTACAGCAGTTTGAACATCCTTCAGCTACTTTAAGGTAAGTGAAGAAGGGGAGTGTGGATATTATCCTTTCGCCTGAAAGCTCAGCATCGAGCTTGGGAGCGAAACAGACATACCTCTCGTTGGCAAGCACATGGTCGAGGACATCGACTATATCTTTTGTATTGCCGATACCGATAACAGCGTCAGCTTCGGGGAACTGCTCAGCAGCCTCCTCCTTGTAGCGCTCAACGAGACATCCCGTAATGATGATCTTTTTAAGAGTGCCTTCCTCCTTGAGCCTGCCCAGTTCAAGGATAGTTTCTATAGCTTCCTCCTTTGCTGATTTTATGAAGCCGCAGGTATTCACCACAGCAACATCAGCAAGTCCCGGTTCAGTCACAAGCTGGTAGCCGTGAGATCTCAGCTTATACAGCATCCTCTCCGAATCCACCAGATTTTTTGAACATCCCAGTGACACCATGCCGACCTTTATCGCCATATCAGTCGTCCTCCTCATATATGCTATTCTCAAAATATTCTTTGACAGCACGGTTTATATCTGAGAAATCATACCCGTACCGCACCAGTGCATTTTTTACTTTTTCGATGCTTTTTCTGTCGCTGCTGTCCGTGAGATAACGGGAATGTTTGGTTTTCAGCAGTTCCATCAGGTTCTCGCTGAATCTGTCATCGTATACTGCAAGGGCATCCTCAGCGGTAAACTGGTCTATCCCTTTCAGCATTATCTCACGCTTAGCCCGTCGGCAGCCGAATTTACGGATCTCCACCAGCTTTCTCGCCATGCGCTCGGCATAGCGTACATCGTCGATGAAGCCGTTTTCTTTCAGCTTTTTCAGCACCGCACTGCAAAGAGTTTCGCTTTTGTATGTCTTTATAAGCTTTTCCGTCATTTCCTTTGCGCTGTAGTCACGGTAATCCAGCAGAAACAGCGCTCGCTGGTAGGCTCTGCGGAAGTTGGATGCGTAGACTATCTTCCTCAGCTCGTCACGTTCAAGCTCCATGCCTGTGCGGACGGAAAAGTCTGTGATAATATCTATATGC
>JAFOMV010000120.1 GCA_017418765.1 Ruminococcus sp.
CCAAACTATGAATTCTGCCGCTTCTACAAGCTGACAGACGAAAACGGCGTGGGCTTCATGTTCATCATCAACTCAACGCTGATAATCTGCACTGACGGAATGCTCCAGCCCAGCGAGGAGATAGACCTTTTCGTCAGCATGAATCTCCCCTTCCGTATCGAAGGCGACAGACACATCATCGACGGCATAAAGCTTGATGACCACTACCAGAAGCTGAACCGCACTATCTTTGAACTCATTCCCGATGATTCACCTCTTGAAGCCATCGAGGAGCACGTTGACTTCAACCCCAAGCTGACTGACGTATACCAGATACTCAGCGAGGGATTCCCGAATATTGCGGATTTCTCCCTGTGGTATACCGATACCTCTCACCGCACCCGTCACGGCATAAGCAGAGTTTTCACCTATCGTGGCTCTACAACTGCTTCTGCGGTATTCGACATAGGCAGCACAGTCCTCATCGGTCAGGTAGCTACAACAGTTGCCGCACGTGGCAGAGGCTATGCAAGGGAATTTCTCAAATGGCTGGCTAAATTCTTCAACGGGCTCGGAAAGAGAGCCTATCTGCTGGCGCTTGATGTACGTGTAAGCTTCTATCAGGAGATAGGCTTCAAGATAGTCGGCCGTGAGGTAGTCCTCGAACGTATCGACGTCGAAAAGGACAGCCTCAGCAAGGGTAAGCTGGCCGAGGAAAAGCAATGATCGCAGGGGCTGATGCCATATCAGTCCGTGCCTTACACTGAAAATATCAACAAAACATTGTAGGGAACGCCGCACTTGACACGTGCCCAGCCCCTTTGTCACTTCGTGACATTTCCCCACACTGTGGGGAATCCCCCGGCGTTCCATCAACATTTTCATCATATATCGTGGAACGGCGAGGGCGCCGTTCCCTACATAAAATCGAAAGGTATAAATATGAATAAGAAGATAAATGAACTCTACAGTTTCGACCCGAAGCTTACAGAAATGGCTGAAAAGGCTGAAAAAGCCTGCATGGATGCCTTCAGACGCACTGAGGAAACAGCCGAATACAACGGCGCAAAGGTGCTCAAAGCCTTTGCCGACAACAAGGTAAGTGAGCCATGCTTCTACGGCTCAACAGGCTACGGCTACGGCGACGTGGGCAGAGAGGTCATCGACAAAGTATTCGCTCAGGCTCTCGGCACTGAAGATGCTCTGGTACGCTTCAATTTCGTATCAGGCACTCACGCTCTCTCCGTTGCGCTTTTCGGTGTACTCCGCACAGGCGACAAAATGGTCTCGATCACAGGCAAGCCTTACGATACACTTGAAGAAGTCATCGGTCTCAGCGGCACTAAGGGTAACGGCTCTCTTATGGATTACGGCGTTGAGTACGGTCAGGTAGACCTTAACTCCGACGGCACTCCTAAGCTTGACGAGATAACCGAAGCTGTAAAAGGTGCAAAGATAGCCTACATTCAGCGTTCACGAGGATATTCACTCCGTGGTGCATTTACTGTAAAAGATATCGAGGATATGATTAAAGCCGCTAAAAAGGGGAATCCTGACATTATAATCATGGTAGATAACTGCTACGGCGAATTCATAGAGGACCGTGAACCTTCATCTGTAGGCGCTGACGTTATCATCGGCTCCCTTATCAAGAATGCAGGCGGCGGAATCGCACGTACAGGCGGATATATCGCAGGCAGAGCCGATCTTGTCGAGCTTTGCTCATACCGTCTTACATGCGTTGGAATGGGCAAGGAAGTAGGCTGTACACTCGGCATGAACCGTGAAATGCTGCTGGGACTTTTCTTCGCTCCCGATGTTGTGGCAAATGCAGTCAAGACCTCCATTTTCGCAAGCGAGCTTTTCACCATGCTTGGATTTGAATGTTCTCCCCGCAAGGAAGACCCCCGTGGAGATATCATAACTGCCGTAAAGCTGGGCGATGAGGAACACCTCTGCGCTTTCTGCCGAGGTATACAGAAAGGCGCTCCCGTTGATTCATTCGTAACCCCTGAGCCATGGGATATGCCAGGCTACTCCGATAAGGTCATCATGGCGGCAGGCGCATTCACAGGCGGTGCATCTATCGAGCTCTCCGCAGACGCTCCTCTCCGTGAACCCTTTGCTGTATGGATGCAGGGAGGTATCACCTACACAAGCGGCAAATTAGGCGTGATGCTGGCTGCTCAGGAAATGATAAACGAGGGTCTTATCAAGCTCTGATCATATTGAATGGAGAATTATAGTGGTCACTTCGTAACTAATTCAAATATTGTGAGCGTAAGCGAACATATTCATTTTCAATTCTCAATTCTAAATTCTCAATTTTAAAAGAAATGGTTACAAAAAGAATACAATTTTCGCTGAATATGTAATATCGCAACTTTTACCGTTGACATTTGACTAAATTGCTGATAAAATAAATATGATGGCTTATTATGGAATATATATGAGCCTATAATTCTGACTAAAGGAGGAGCTGCTTTGGGAGACCTTA
>JAFOMV010000121.1 GCA_017418765.1 Ruminococcus sp.
GGTATCGTAAGACGCATCGACGACCTCGGACGTGTCGTTATCCCTAAAGAGATAAGACGCACTATGAGGATACGTGAGGGCGACCCCTTGCAGACATCATTGACACATGAGTACAGCTTTTGCAAGGCTATGCGTAATATAGCGGAAAGACTACATAAAACGGATAAAAAATGAACCCCGCTCATATGAGCGGGGACTTTACTGTTATTCCATTTCGACCTTCTCAATTTTGCAGATATGCTTTCTGTTTCCGGCAGGAGCGTTCTTGTCGTAGGTTATACCGACGAGAATTATTTCCCTGCCGAGTCCCTTGAACGAATCGGGATAGTGCCTGTTTTTTATCTGCTGGATAGCAGTTTCAGCATCCTTGTTCCATTTCAGTTCGATAACAAGTATGGGATAACCGGAATCGTATTTAGGCAGATAAGCGACATCTGCATAGCCTGCTCCGGCTGGGAGTTCCTCCCACTGGACATAGTTGTCACGGTAAGTGTAGTAGGCGAGCTTAATAACGCTGCGGAGACTGTCCTCCTTGTTGTAATGGATAGGCGAGGTCTCCTCCATGTGTATCTTCTCTATCTGCTCTGCGACGGCAGTCTCGTTGCCTTCGATAGTGTCGAGGAAAAGCTGCTCGCTTGCTCTGAGACGTTCAAGAGTTGCGGTGTGCTTGACTTCCTTGACAGCCTTCTGGAACTCCAGCTTTATTTCCTCATTTGGTATCCTCACTGTCTTATTCACGGAATCATACGCAAGATAGCCGAGGTGTATCATAAGAGTGAGTACATCGTCTTTTCCTCGGAATGTTGTCAGGTCATTGGCAAATCCTGTCACGCTGACCTTAACATCTATTCCTGCAATAAGCTCGGCGATAGTTTTAGTCAGTCCGTTATAGTCATGGCTGATGTACTCCATAAGTCCTTCGGCAGCAGATGTTTCAGTCCAGTAGGAATCAAAATCACCGTATTTTACAGATTTCATAACCGAGTTGGGATTATATACTGAGCCTGCTCCTTTGAACGAGTATCCGTCGTACCATTGCTTCATCATTTCAAAATCAGCATTATTCTTCTTGCAAAGCTCACGCACTTCATCTTCGGTAAACCCGACATATCCGCCGAAATCACGGGGATTGATCATTGTGAATTCCTCAAAATCAGATATTGCTGACTGAGAGCCGTCCTTCTTTATTGGAAGAATACCTGTCATATAGGCAGCAGCTACAACTTTTGGCGTGAAAGCTATGTTTTTGAACCATTCACGCAACAGGTCAAGGTATTGATTCTGAGTAGCAGGTTCGTCCTTTGCTTCTCTTATTACTGCATCCCATTCGTCGATTATAAATACAAACTTTCGTCCCGGTTCATCTTTAGTTCCTTCAACGCACCGTAGAATACACTCTATCAGGGACATATCAGGTCTGAGGTGCGAATGAGTTTCGATCAGTTCCTTTTGAAGTGCTTCTGTTATCATATTAGGTACATCAGAAAGCGGACGCTGAGTTCTTCTTGCAACGGAGATAAAGCTTGTTACATCAAAGCAAATTACATTATATTGGTTCAGATGCTCTGTATATGACTTACACTTGGCGATTTATTTATCATCAAAGAGCGCGTGGGAATCACATGAGCAGTCATAATACGCTGACAAAGTTTGTGCAGCGAAGGATTTTCCGAAGCGTCGCGGTCTGCTTATGCAGACGAGATTGTTATTAGTACCGATTCTTGCATTTATCAAGTCGATAAGTTTAGTCTTATCCACATATTCGGAGTTGTTTATCCTCTGAAATGCGCTATTTCCGGGATTTACATATATTCCCATAGTTACTGCTCCTTTCTTGAGTATTCATTGTACTCATTATATCATTAATTATCAGAAATATCAAGACTGTTTATACAATTCTTTTATATAAATCTGCGGACTATAAAAAAAGCACAGCCAACTCAAATAAGTCAACTGCGCTTTCGTATTAAGCATTTTTCAGATTTGCAAGCAAAAGCCCCTCTGTATTTCTGCACAGGTCTTCACTTCCTGAGAGAAAGAACACGACCTTACACTTAGGCGATTCGGCTTTACTCAGCAGAAGAGAGGTAAGCTTGCTTTGATCATAAAGCTTTTGCTCCTCATTGGTCAGCCAGACCGCTATATAGCCCTTGTCTCGATTATCGTCTATCTCCATTTGCTCAGCTCCTTGAATAAGTAGAGTAAAGCCTGTAGTAGCACGACCGAGATATACCAAGCTCCTTCATAGCTTCTACAGGCTTTTTGTTTCCGCAACGAACTTCCGCCAGCACCTCTTGCCAGTTATCAGGTAATGGCTTTGCAGGACGTCCGAACTTAACATTTTTTCGTTTAGCAGCTTCTATTCCCTCACGCTGTCGTGAGCGAATCTTATTGCGCTCGTTTTCAGCAATTGCACCAAGTACTTCGATAAGGATGCTGTTTATCATATCCATA
>JAFOMV010000122.1 GCA_017418765.1 Ruminococcus sp.
GTAACGCTTATTATCCGATGAATAGGGAAAAGGATTGTTATCCAGACTCATTCTTCGTCCTTAGCAGTAACAGCGATGCCAAGAATATCGAGGCTGTCCTTGTCAACAGTTGAAGGACACTCAGACATTATCTCGCTTGCATTCTGGACCTTAGGGAATGCTGTAACGTCACGGAGACTGTCAGCCTTGCACATTATCATAGCAAGACGGTCAAGACCGATACCCATACCGCCGTGAGGAGGTGCGGCATAACGGTAAGCATCAACGAGGAATCCGAACTTAGCCTGTATCTCCTCGTCAGTCATGCCGAGGGCCTCGAACATTTTCTGCTGGAGTTCAAAGTCTGTTATACGCATAGAGCCGCTTGAAAGCTCAGTTCCGTTAAGTACAAGGTCCCACGCCTTTGCACGTACATTTGCAGGATCGCTGTCGAGGTAATCAAGGCACTCCTCCATAGGCATTGTAAATGGATGATGTGCAGCGACCCATGTATTGTTGTCCTCATCGTACTCGAAGAAAGGCATTTCAGTGATCCAGAGGAAGTTGTACTGATCCTCAGGGATAACATCGAGTTTCTTAGCACAGATAAGACGAATAGCGCCGAGAGTTGAAAGGACTGTCTTAGTCTTGTCAGCACAGATGAGTACAAGGTCTCCCTGCTGAGCATCAACAGATGAGCATATCTTTTCAAGATCACCGTCAGCGAGGAATTTCTTGAATGAGCAGTTTGGCTCATCAGCCCAACGGATGTAAGCAAGACCCTTAGCACCGATGCCCTTAGCGTGGTCAACCAGCTTGTCGATCTCTTTACGTGTATATGCAGCAGCACCGTTCTTTACGTTGATAGCACGAACGGAACCGCCGTCCTCAATAGCGCTCTTGAATACAACGAAGTCGATATCCTTTACAGTATCGGTGATGTCCTGTATCTCAAAGCCGAAACGTGTATCAGGCTTATCAGAACCGTAGCGGTTCATAGCGTCTGCAAAAGTGAGACGGGGCAGGGGAGTTGGAACATCCACGCCCATTACTTCCTTGAACACACGCTGGATGAATCCCTCAACACATTCCTGTATATCCTCAGCATCTACGAATGACATTTCAAGGTCTATCTGAGTGAACTCAGGCTGTCTGTCAGCACGGAGGTCCTCATCACGGAAGCAGCGTGCAAGCTGAATGTAGCGGTCATAGCCTGCTATCATAAGAAGCTGCTTGTATATCTGCGGTGACTGTGGGAGAGCATAGAACTTTCCGGGATGAACTCTTGAAGGGATGAGGTAGTCTCTTGCACCTTCAGGAGTGGACTTCATCATCATAGGAGTCTCAATTTCAAGGAATCCGTTCTCGTAGAAGTATTCACGAGTGACCTTTGCTATCTCATGACGCATGATGATATTCCTCTGGAGAGGCTCACGGCGAAGGTCAAGGTAGCGGTACTTCAGACGAAGTTCCTCATTTACCTTTGTCTCTGCTGTGATCTCAAAAGGCGGAGTTTCAGCCTTTGACAGAACTCTCAGGTCAGTTACATAAATTTCAACATTACCTGTCTTGAGCTTATCGTTCTTGCTTTCACGCTCACGGACTTCGCCCTTTGCCATGAGAACATCTTCACTTCTGCATGAAGAAGCTTTCTCAAATATTTCCTTGTCAGTAGTCTCGTTAAAGAGAAGCTGAACTACACCTGTTCTGTCTCTGAGGACAAGGAAGATAACACCGCCCTTGTCTCTGACTCTTTCTACGAATCCTCCTACAACTACTTCCTTGCCGATTTCAGTAACATCACCGCAGTAGTGTGTGCGCTTTAAACCTTTCATACTATCAGCCATTGCTGTATCCTCCTGTATAAAACGGACAGTATCTCTGTCCGCCTGATTGATTTTATTGCTGCTGTCCGCCCATCTGACCGAACATTTTAACAGTTGAAGCCTCGTCTATCTCCTCAAACATCTTATCGATGAAGATCGAATCGAAAGCTCCTACGAACTTGTCGTCAAGAGCAACTTCTGTTTCTTCGCCTTTGGTCATTTCTTTCAGTTTCACCTTGCCGCTTTCAAGTTCGTTATCACCGATAACAACGGTAAAAGCGGCGTTTATCTTGTTAGCGTACTTCATCTGCGGCTTTATGCCTCGTCCCATCAGGTCATATTCGGCACAGTAGCCAAGTTCACGAAGTTCCTTTGTAAGCTGCATAGCTTTTTCAAGAGCAGCTTCACCCATAGTTGCGAAATAGATGTCGCACTTCTTAGGTGTGAGGTAATCACAGCCCTGCTTGTCCATAACAAGGAGAAGGCGTTCTATACCCATGCCGAAGCCAAGTGCAGGTGTAGGCTGACCGCCCAGCTGCTCAATAAGACCGTCATAACGTCCGCCGCCGCAGACAGTACCCTGAGCACCGATCTCAGTGGTAACAAATTCAAATACGGTCTTTGTGTAATAGTCAAGACCACGAACGATACGAGGATCGACTTTATACTCTATGCCAAATCCTGTCAGGTACTTCTGGAGTTTTGTGAAATGATCGGAACATTCCTCGCAAAGATAATCAGTGATAACAGGGGCATCTTTGCCGATCTCTTTACAGATAGGGCTCTTGCAGTCGAGAAGCCTCATCGGGTTCTTGACAAGCCTTTCTTTACAGGTATCACATAATTCATCTATATGCGGCTCAAAATAGGCTTTAAGCGCTTCATGGTACTTGGCACGGCAGGCAGGGCAGCCGATGGAATTGATAAGAAGCACGATGTTCTTCAGTCCGAGACGTTCAAGAAGTGTCTTCGCAAGGAGTATGACCTCAGCATCAGCGGTAGGGGCAGCACTTCCTGCCATTTCCAGACCAAACTGATGGAATTCACGCAGTCTTCCTGCCTGAGGACGCTCATGACGGAAACATGAGAGGATGTAGTATACTCTCTGAGGAAGTGCCTCGTTGAGCAGACCATTCTGTAGCATAGCACGGATCGTGCCTGCTGTTCCCTCAGGACGGAGAGTGAATTCGGTTTCCTTAGCCTTTACAGTATACATTTCTTTCTGCACAACATCAGTAGTTTCGCCGACTGAGCGAAGGAAAAGATCGGTATTTTCAAAAGTAGGCATACGTATCTCACCGAAGCCAAAGCTTTCAGCAGTCTCTCTTGCGATCTTTTCGACAGTGTGCCATTTATAAACGTCCTTTGGAAGTACATCCTCAGTACCGTTTGGGCGTTTGATATTTAAAGCCATAGTTTTCAGCCTTTCTGTATTAATAAAATCTTCTCACATGAAAATTGTCCCTGAAAAGGGACAATTGGATATCAGATGCTCGGATTACCGACCTCACGCCAGTCAAGATCGCCTCTTTCGAGCGCAAGTATGAGCGCTTCAGCGGTAGCAATATTTGTTGCAACAGGGACGTTATGCACATCGCAGAGTCTGAGAAGATTCATGCCGTGAACATCTGCTGCCTTTGGATTGATAGGGTCTCTGAAGAATAAGAGCACATCCACTTCATTACATGACAGAAGTGCAAGTATCTGTTCTGCACCGCCCTGTCCGCTGAGATATCTCTTTATAGGAAGACCGGTAGCTTCGCTGACCTGTTTTCCTGTAGTATTTGTTGCTATCAGTGTATGCTTTGACAGTATTCCGCAGTATGCGCTGCAAAACTGTACCATAAGCTCTTTTTTTGCATCATGTGCAATAATAGCTATCTTCATATACTTTACTGTCCTTTCCCCGCAAAGCGGTCGTTTTACAAATATATCAAGCAGTCTTGACAGTCAGCGGTACGAATTCGCCGCCGAGTCTCTTAGAGATAGCATCAAATGCTTTGAGTGCCTCTGAATCGGTAGGGATAGGAGTACCTTTACCTGTAGCGACTGTCATTTTGAAGTCATCGGGGATAACACCGATAAGCTGTACACCGACCTTGTCGATGATTTCATCGAGGTTAGCGACGAGAGCCTCGCCAATGACCTTCTTGCTTATTTTATTTATGATAAGACGCTGGCTCTTGTTTCCTCTGTTGTAGAATTCATCTGACATAAGGCTTGCATCTCTGATGCAGACAGGGTCAGGAGTAGAGACAACAAGGATAAGGTTAGCCTGTTCAACTATCTCAAATACATGTGAGTTGATACCTGCGCCTGTGTCTATGATGATATATTCAAAATATTTTTTTACTGAACGGCATATCTCAACGATCTGTTTTGCTGAAACACTGGTAAGAGTTTTGGGAGCGCAAAGCAGACTGAGATTGGATGCCATAGGTATAGGAGCTATTGCTTCGAGTGCGGTTTTCTTTCCGCTTAGCACATCGCCGAGATCATATTTGATATCGTCTTCAACACCGAACATTATGTCAAGACATCTCAGACCGAAGTCGAGTTCTATGATAAGGGTCCTGTGTCCCTGTTTTGCAAGAGTATATCCCAGACCTGCACAAACAGTTGACTTACCTGTACCGCCCTTACCGGAAGTGATCGCAATAATCTTAGACATTATATTTCCTTTCCGATATCCGAAAGGCTTTATAACAGCCTTAAAAGCATAATATGCCTGTGATCAGAAATATGTTTGCGTACTGTAAAGCCATGTGCGGCCGGAGATACAGCGTTTTCAGACATATAGACAGAACACACATACATATACATATGCCGGATCCTATATTTATTATCTAAAATAATAACTCTAAAATATATTATATCACAAAATTCAGTTATTGTCAAAGATGTTTTTTGTATAAAACTGAAAATTGTGTATTTTAGCACAATTCGATGTGAAATATTGGTTATTTACAACAAATCTAAACAATAGATTCCAGTATTTTATCAACGGTTTTTTCAATATTCTTGCCGTTTTCATCAATTATGACATCTGCGTATTTTTCGTATATAGGACATCTTTCATTATAAAGATCTGAAAGTCTCTGACCTTTGCGGATAACTACCCCTCTGTTTCTGATATTTCCTAAACGGTATTTGAGCTTGCGGTAATCAAGCTTCAGATAAACTATTGTACCAATATCCGAAAGATTTTTCATAGCTTTTTGTCCGTATATAACACTTCCGCCGGTAGCTATGACAGCTTTATCGGCCTTCAGACGGCTTATTATCTTGTTTTCTATTTCGATAAAACCGTCGATACCTTCAGAGGAAATTATGTCTTTCAGGAGCTTTTTTTCATGCTCCTGTATAACGAGGTCGGTATCAATAAAGCGGTAACCCAATATCTTAGCAAGTATAACACCGACAGTGCTCTTGCCTACACCCGGCATGCCGATAAGAACTATACAGTTTTTCATTAAACACTTCCTTTTATATACTATTTATATTGTACCGCATTTTTGATAGCGTGTCAATAGATTTGAAAAAATGATAAACAGTTTCAAAAAAAGTATCATAACTACTTGTAAAAGTTGAGCATTACTGGTATAATTTATCTATAATATGCTTTGATGAAAACAGATCACGGGAGGTAGAATATGAATATTCAGATATTCGGAACTAAAAAAAGCTTTGATACCAAAAAAGCTGAACGTTATTTTAAGGAAAGAGGGATTAAATATCAGTATATAGATATGAAGGAAAAAGGAATGAGCAGAGGAGAGTTTAACAGTGTTAAACAGGCTGTCGGCGGTGCAGATGCTCTTATTGATGATAATTGCAGGGACAAGGAGCTTGTAACTCTTTTAAAATACCTTTCTGATGAAGACAAAGAAGAAAAGATATATGAAGAACAGCATGTGATTAGAACCCCCATAGTAAGAAATGGAAAATATGCTGTTATAGGCTACTGCCCTGATGTTTGGAAAGAATGGGAATGATCAGAAAAGAATATGTGTCCTACTGTAAAAAGCATATTTGAAAACGTTGTGCAAAAACCATGCGTAGATTTACTTAGTAGAATATGCTTTCACAACACGTGTTCTCAGCAGTGTGATTAGATTTCAGCTGATCTTCAGGATATTATTCTGTTTTGGCGTACTCTTATATGTTACAAATTATATGCGAATTTATGTTAAAATAAAAAAATATATTTGTGATGCTTGACTTTTTCATAATAAAAGTGTATAATATTAAAGTACTTTGCGAGTGTGCTGGAATAGGCAGACAGGCACGTTTGAGGGGCGTGTGTCGAGAGACGTATGGGTTCAAGTCCCATTACTCGCACCATAGGAGACTTCGTGTAAGTCTCCTATATATATGGACAGATGGCTGAGCTGGTCTAAGGCGCACGACTGGAACTCGTGTATACGTTAATAGCGTATCGAGGGTTCGAATCCCTCTCTGTCCGCCAGAATTAAAAAGCCTGTATTTCGAGGAAAACACCGAAATACAGGCTTTTCTGTTACCTACAGAAAACAGTTTCAACTGCATTTTTGCAGTTGCGTGTGAAGAAAAAACAGGCAAAATTCACACGAATTTCACACGACGATAGCTGGCTTTATATGAGTAATATAGTCAATCCTCTCGATGATCAAATTCCTCACGGAATAATCCAAACACATATAGAGCGGACTGACCGTATAGACCTGTTTCATCATCAGCGTAACTTGCACCTGTTGCAGAAGTGTAGAACTTATCTAACGCTTCTTTCTCAGAAATATTGTACTCTGCTGAGATAAGGCGTACTATTTCAGGGATAATTGTTGCTCTTGTTGTTGCATGATCCATAATTACGCCTCCACTATATAGCTTTTTATGAATTTAAGCTGCTTGAGTGAACGCTCAGAACAAAAGGCTATCTGATTGTTTATCTTCTCAAATTTCAGCCTTTCGATTGCATCTTCTTTTCTCATGATGCCCTGCACCACATAAGCAACCGTTTCACCGACATTATCATTTGCTATTTTACCGATAACAATGTCATGTTCATGTTTATACGACAAGTCGCTTCGGCAGCTGACAACCATATCGAGCCACTCCATAGAAGCACCATCAAATTCTAAAATATCCGAAGCGATATCACGTTCCCAATCAAATATGTTCACGACAGCAGAAACAGAGTTTTGACTCTTCCTTGACTGTATTTTTGCACGTCTGAGAGCCCAGCGTTCAGCTTGCTCCTTAATATCAGTCGTATAAAATGCAAAGCCAAAATCACGACCTATTTCAGTTGTGATTATTTTAGGCTCCTTGATTTCTAAAGTTGTTCCGTGATAAACCAGCATATTACGCAGCTCCTAAGTATTCATCAATTAATTGAATGATATATTCCATTCCCATTCCATGAAGATCATCATAGTCGTTTTCAAGCAGGTCAAGAACTTTTTCCTGTTTGAAGAGTTCATACACTTCATTACTTGATTTATTGATATGCTTAGCGTAATACTCAACACAGAATGATATAAATGAGATCCTGCTCATGTTAAAACCTCCGTTCAATTGCTTAAAACGCTTGAAATATTATGTTTAACTTATTATACCACTAAAAAGGCGAGTAGTCAATTATATCCCGTACATAATAATCCAACATTTGTTGCTGAAGAAATTGTATTTTCTTTATCTCCTAACTCACCATATGATTTATGAGAAATTTCTCCTAAAAGCTTGACTTATCACCTAATATTGTTTATAATTATGAGAAAGGAGCGTGAGCTTATGAGAATCTTTGATTACAACAAACTTGCAAAACGTTCATGGGACAGTGAGATCATTGGTCTTGTAGCCCAGATTCACGAGCATAAAGGCAGACAGGAACTTTATCTGAAACAGAAACCTGCCGAGCTTGACCGACTTATTGAGATTGCAAAGGTACAAAGTACAGAAGCATCCAATGAGATTGAAGGGATCCGAACTACTAACAC